>CAKUKT010000381.1 GCA_934663655.1 uncultured Victivallaceae bacterium | reverse complement strand
GGCCTACAAACACTTCTGGCCCGACTGGAGCGAAACCACGCCGGAACCGCCGGAGGAATGAACAATAGTTTTGAAACCGGAGATTAAAAATGTATTCAACGAAAAAAATTCCGATTCTGCTGTTGCTGGCGGCTGTTGCCGTTTCGATCTGGGGATTCAAGGTGGTGTCCGGCGAGAGCAGCGTCACCGAAGTCTCGAAGGAGGAGTTCCGGGAAGCGGTGAACTTCGCCGGTGAGGTTTTGAAATCCGCCCGGGAGCGCCGAACCAAACAATTCGTCGCCATGGCGCAGGATCCGGCTCTGCGCGAGCCTCTGCAGGAGAGCTTTCTGCTGCTCAATACCGTCAAACTGTGCGAACACCCCGCATGGGAGGTGACCAGATCGAAGTACAACGGTGATCTCAATGTGTGTTTTGAGATCGCCGATGGTCGCGAGGCACTGATCATTCTGAGAAAAAATCCCGACGGATTGAAGTTTGTATATGCGATGGTTCCGTAATCATCTGATAAAGAAGAGTCTGTAACCATGACGCCGTTTATCGCTGCCGTGCTGGTATTGGCGGCATTGCAGAGTTTCTGTAAGCTGTCGCTGGTTTCGCGCAAATGGGAAGTGCTGCTGGCGCTGATATTGTTCGGGCTTCCGTTCTACTTCGAGGAACGGATTGCCGGCATCAGTATGCTGAAAATGAACTCCGAACTCTCCAGCCCGGCAACTTTGTCCAACTGGTGTGCGCTGGTGGTGATTCAGGAGTTGCTGGCGCTGGTTGCGGGCGGCGCACTGCTGGCCGCGCTTCAGGAGGAAGAACGGCCGCTGCCGCGCTGGAAGCGGGGGGTGAGGTGCTGGAAATACCTGTTCTTTGTTCCGTCCCTGCTGCTGCCGACCGGTGCGCTCTATCTGCAGATGTATTTGTTCAACAGCTGGGTTTCCTGGAAGTTTCATCATCTCTCCTGGTTGCTGGCAATCTCACTGCCGTTGCTGATGATTCTGATCGCGGAAACTTGCCGCCTGCTGTTCCGGGCAATGGAAAAGCGCATTCTGGCGGTGGTTCATGTCGAATATCTGCTTCTGCTGCCGGCGATCTTTCTGCCGGTGGCGGCAACCGCGGAGTTTATTCCCGCGCAGGACGCAATCTTTCCCCGGGAAAGTCTCGTTTTGTTACTTGGCTTTGCCGGATTTGAATTTGTCACCATAATGATTTTTCATGTTTTCAGGAGAATGAAAAGAAATGTCCACTGTCACTCAAATTCTTAACTGGATTTCCAACAGCCTGCTGCTGCCGGTCATTGTGCTGCTGCTGGCCGCCCTGGTCGCGGCGCTGATATCGCTGGGAGGTTTTTGCGCCACCTGTCTGGCCTTGATGCAGGAAAAGAACCGGCGCAGAGCGCTGTTGAAAAAGATCAAATCCGGTCAACCGCTCACCGACGCCGATCTGGCCGACGGCGGTGTTTTCGCCGGGCATCTGGCGGAACTCGCCGGATTCAACTGGGATGAACTTGAATGCGAAAAACGCATTTCCGAACTGCGGCAGAGATATGAGAAAGAGTTGGAATACGCCCGTTTTCTGACCAAGACGGCGCCGATGCTGGGATTGATGGGGACGCTTATTCCGATGGGTCCGGCGCTGGCGGAACTCGCTTCCGGAGATATCCGGAATATGGCATATAATATGCAGATCGCATTTGCGACGACCGTGGTCGGTTGTGTTATCGCCGGAATTGAACTGCTGATTCTCTCGGTTAAGAAGTACTGGTATTTCGAAGAGATCGCCGATCTGAATTATGTACTGGATCGCCATTTGCAGGAGCGCGCTTAGATGAAATCACACTTCAATCGCAACCAGCCCTTTGCCGTTGACGAAGAGGTCGATCCGATGAGCTATCTGGTCAATCTCTTCGATGTGGCGATGGTTTTCGCCGTGGCACTGATGGTCGCGTTTGCCATTCAGAGCCGGATGACGGAATTTCTGACCGCCGAGGATGCCACTTTCGTAAAAAACGCCGGGCGCGCGGACATGGAAATCATCGTTAAAAAAGACAATAAAATCACCCGGTACAAATCGGAAAACACCACCGGTTCCGGCCGGGGGCGCCGGGTCGGCGTCGCCTATCAACTGGAGACCGGTGAAGTGATATATGTACCCGAAAACAGTCAGGAATGATCATTAAATGCAACAGAAAAGATTTAAATATTTAATATGTGGGGTGCTGGCCGGGCTGCTGCTGATTGCCGCCGCGGTGGCCGCTTATTTCCGGTACGCCTCACCGACGCGGGTGGCACTGGTG
>CAKUKT010000380.1 GCA_934663655.1 uncultured Victivallaceae bacterium | reverse complement strand
TCTCATCCGCCGCTGCTGCTGGCCGGCGCCGCCGACTGGGTGGACTACTTCGCGAGCGAGGCTAACCGGCTTGAACGTGATCAGTGGGATTTTCTGGTCAAATCGCACGGCGAGATCGGCATGCGCAACCTGAACTGGGCGGTGGGACGCAGTACGATCTACTATCATTCCGGAGCGCCGCTGGCGACGCTCTATCCCTCGACACCGCTGGCGGAACTTCCCGAACTCAACGCGAAGTATCCCCATCTGAAGGTGTGGGAAACTTTGATGAAGAAGTTCTGTCCGCTCACGGAAGTTGAACGCTGCCGCGAACGATACGGAGTCAAGGTTTTTCCCTGGCTGGCGATGCAGCGTCATTACGGGGATCATCCGCTCTCGTCGCGCTGGTTTATGGATCACCCGGAGTACTGGGATTGGAACGCGGGGGCGACGAAGGCCCATCCGGCGCGGGTGAGCTTCTTCTTTCCGGAGGTGCGCGAAGAGCGGCTGGCGCTGCTCACCGAACTGGCGCTGCGCGACAATGACGGCGTGGTGATCGGGTGTCTGCGTCAACCGCCGATGATTCTGCGCCATCCGGAACTGCTGGCGGAGTACCGGAAGCAGACTGGAGTGGATGCTTCGCAGCTTGATGCCGGAGACGGGGAAGCATACGACCGTTTTGTCCGTTGGCGGGCGGAATATTTTACCGCCATGCTCCGGGAATTGAAGCAGCGTCTTGAACCGGTCCGGGAGAGTACGGGGCGGGCGATCCCGGTGGCAGTGCGGGTGCCGAATGCCGGTCTGAATTTCAATCTGGCGCAGAGTCTGGATATTGAAACCTGGCTGCGCGAGAAGCTGGTTTCGCGGATCGAACTTGAAGCGCTGGAGGATTTCGGTGGACGGGCAAGTTTCGACGTGCGCCCTTATCTCGAACTCGGCCGCCGTTACGGGGTTCCCGTGCTGGGCGGAGTGAACTGCAACACGCTGAATCCGGGATCGTTGGCAGCTGGCATGCATCGTGCGCTCGGGTTGGCACGTGCGGGAGTTGACGGTATTCAGTTTTACGAATCCAACGCTTTATCCGGAGTCGATCCGATCCGGTGGGCGGTGTCGCTGATGGGAACTCCGGATGAACTTGAACGCTTTCTTGAAAATTCCAATCTCGAAGCCTGTTTCCCGGTTCGGGCGACCAACGCCTGTGCCGGTTTCGATAACCATTCCACCTACGATGCTCCGAGCAGCTATGACCGGTTCGACCGCGGCCGGTTGATGTGAATACCAATTGAGAGAGATAAAATCGTCGTCAACTTGATTTTTTGCTTTTCCGGGCTATTTTCATTTGAAGACAGTGCGGTACGTTCGGGCAGTCGGTGTCCGTTGCGCTCAGAGTGCCGGACGGGCGGTGGGTTGAGGGGGCGGCCGTCATTCCGAAACTGCACCGTTTTTCAATCAAGTTGAAGCAGGAATAGAACAGCCAAATGGAAATTTTTCTCTCCTACGGCGATTGCCGGTATGCAACCGTCGAACATTCCGGGGATTACAGCCGGATTGCACTCGAACTTCCCGGTCATGACGGAATCATGAAAATCTCGTTCGCCGTGCCGATTCTCGACATGCAGGGATACTGGGTGCCGGAACTCCGGACGCCGTCCACCAAAATCGACTGGCGGATCGAGAGCAAAAGCGCCGGCCAGCGGGGATTTCCCTACCTGACGTTTTTTAATACGAAACAGCTGAACCGCTTCTCAGTCGGCACGACGAATCTGATTGACGATACGAAAATCACCGCGAAAATGAATCAGGCGGATTGTTGTTATGAACTTGCCGTCGAAGTGGCGCTGGGGAAGGAGTCGCGGGAGTTCGAGCTGATCATCGATCAGCGACCGCTGCTCTGGACGGAGGTGCTGGCGGCGTGGCGCGGGGCGCTCGATTTGCCGGAAACCCGGATTCCCGCCGCCGCTTGGGAACCGGTCTACTGCACCTGGTACGCGGTGCATGCCGCGGTAACCCAGGATTGGGTGGAGGAGAATGCCCGGATTGCCTCGGAGCTCGGTTTCGGGACGCTGATCATTGACGACGGCTGGTGTTTCGACGCGATGCGGCGGGTTTCTCCCAGGATCACCGCGTGGTATGAGATGATCGGCGACTGGCGGTTGTCGACGAAAAAATTTCCCGATTTTGTGAACCACCGGAAGCGCGTGCAGGCGATGGGCATGAAGTATATGCTGTGGGTGGCGCCTTTTCTGATCGGGGTGAAGAGCGAACTTTTCAAAGAGTTGTCCGGCAGGATGAGTTCGGATTGCTTCGACGGCTGTCAC
>CAKUKT010000379.1 GCA_934663655.1 uncultured Victivallaceae bacterium | reverse complement strand
ATCTCTATGTCAAACCCAGCGGGGTGGCGCTGGCGACGATCCGTCCGGAAGATTTCGTCAAGATGGAGCGCGCGGTGATTCGCGAATGCTTCACCTGGGGTGAATTTGCGACCCCTGCTGAACGCGAGGAGCGGATCAAGCAACTGATGGCTTTCGCGGTGCGCAACGGCGAACGCCGGGCTTCGGTGGAGGCGCCGGTGCATGAGATTCTGCCGTTCCGCTTCGTCGTCCACATGCACCCGGGGTTGGTCAACGGCCTCACCTGCGCCCGCGATGGCGCCGCGGCCTGCGCGGAACTCTTCCCCGACGCGCTATGGATCGGTTACTGCGATCCCGGTTATACGCTCTCCAAACACGTCTTCGACGAAATCAACCGCGCAACCGAGAAAAACGGCCGCGCCCCCGCGATCATCATGCTCCAGAACCATGGTGTTTTCGTCGGCGGCGATACCCCCGAAGAGATTCGTGCCGCCTACGACCGGATCATGACCACCCTTGAAAAGGCCTACGCCGCACGCGGGGTGAAAACCACCCTCGAAACCGCCGCCGAAGCCGATGATGCCCTGGTGCAGTCGCTGGCTCCGCAGCTCCGCGGTCTGCTCGGCGAAAGCGTGAATGCGACGGTCGTCTCCGCCGCTCCCTTCGCCGCCGCGCCCGGGCCGCTCACTCCCGATCACATCGTTTACAACAAAGCCTTTGCGCTGGTTGTCGATTCCGACGACGAAATCGCCGACGCGGTAGCGAAATTCAAAGCACAGCGCGGTTACCTGCCGCGGGTGGTTTCGGTGTCCGGTCGAGCGCTCTTCGCCGCCGGCAAGAACCGGAACGCCGCCGAAACGGTGCTGGCGCTGGCGCGCAACGGCGCGCTGATCCTCCAGTTGACGGCGGCTTTCGGCGGGGTGAACTATCTCTCGGACGCCCAGCGGCAATTCATTGAAAACTGGGAAGTGGAGTCCTATCGCGCCAAGGTTGCCGCCGGTTCCGGCGCGGAACTCACCGGCATGGTCGCGGTGGTCACCGGCGGAGCGCAGGGTTTCGGCAACGGCATCGCGGTCGAACTTGCGAAAGCCGGCGCTGATGTGGTCATCGCCGATCTCAATGCCGAGGGAGCCAACGCGGCGGCCGCCGCGCTCGGCAAAGGGGCGAGCGGCATCGCGGTCAATATCGCCGATGAGGATTCGGTGGCGCAGCTGGTCGCGGAGGTGGTGCGCCGTTACGGTGGATGCGACCTGCTGGTCGCGAATGCCGGAGTGGCGAGAGCGGGTTCGGTCAAGGAGTTTGCGCTTCGGGACTGGAAATTTGTCACTGACGTCAACTATATCGGCTTCTTCCTCTGCTGCAAGCACTTCTCCCGGCTCATGGCGATGCAGAACCGGGTTTCCGGGCGTTGGAGCGACATCGTCCAGGTCAACAGCAAGAGCGGGCTGGTCGGTTCGAAGAACAACGGAGCTTACGCAGGGAGTAAATTCGGTGGCGTCGGACTGGTTCAGAGTTTTGCGCTTGAACTCATTGCCGACCGGATCAAGGTCAACGCGATCTGCCCGGGGAACTTCCTCGACGGCCCGCTGTGGAGCGATCCGGAACGCGGACTCTTTGTCCAGTATCTGGCGGCCGGAAAAGTTCCGGGCGCCAAAAACGTCGCCGATGTGCGCCGTCACTACGAGAGTCTGGTGCCGATGGGGCGCGGCTGCTTCCCCGCGGATGTGGCCCGGGCGATCATCTACGCGGTGCGCCAGGGATATGAAACCGGTCAGGCGATACCGGTCACCGGTGGTCAGGTGATGCTCTCCTGACCTCATCCGGTTCCGGGAAAATCACCCCCGGCGCCGCCAAGGTGGCGGCGCCGGGGGCGTTGTTTTCTTTGCACTGAGGAAAGCGCGGCGCCGCGCTCAGGCGGCATGCAATTTGCGGCGGCCGTCGCTTCAATCCCGGCGCTGCACCGAACGGCGCATGATCAGCTGATGGCTGACCGGCGAATTGGGCGGCATCGGTTGTCTGGTGATCTGCGCGAGCAGAGTTTCCACCGCCCGGGCGCCGATGATCTCGCAGGGGCTGTGCATCGCAGTGATCGACGGCATCAGGTACTTCAGTTCCTCGCCGTCCTCGAAACCAACCACGGAGAACTCCTCCGGCACCCGCAGCCGCATTGCGTGGCAGCCGCTGATGAAACCGGCGCAGTTGATGCTGTTGGTGAAAATCAGCGCATCCGGACGATCTTTGCGGCAGGCCAGATCCACCGCCAGCTGTTCGCCGTTGTTCCACATATAGCCGCTGTATTCCGTCAGAGTGTAACCGGCCTCCGG
>CAKUKT010000378.1 GCA_934663655.1 uncultured Victivallaceae bacterium | reverse complement strand
ATTCTGGTCGCCCTCCCCATAACACCGCATTTACCGCCAGTTCCATTGCTGAAGATCAACGGTCGATTCGAGCTCTCTCTCTTCGGATTCCGGCAATCTCGGAAAAAAGTCGAGACCGGTTGCAGCCTCCACCATATCGACGGTAACCACAAAATCCTGCAACGGACGACGACTGCCGCCGTTGGGCAGCATAAAAGCAATCATTTTACACGGCGGCGTCAAGTCATAGATAACCTTGTAGAAGCCGGTC
Organism: uncultured Victivallaceae bacterium; assembly: GCA_934663655.1. GTDB lineage: Bacteria > Verrucomicrobiota > Lentisphaeria > Victivallales > Victivallaceae > UBA1784. The sequence continues at coordinate 2,098 of CAKUKT010000378.1, read as the reverse complement.
GGCACCGCCACCCGACCGGCACCAATGGTTGCGGTCGAATCAGCCGACAACACCGGCCCGGTCACGACGTAGAGTTCCCCCTCCGCAACTGCAAATGCGCGCACCTGAGCCTCCAGTTTCGCCCAGATGCCGCGATTGAACGCCGGCTGCTGCGGAGAAATATTCGACATGAAAAATGATTCCGACATGGTGGTTTCACTCCACGCCATATCCGCGGCCGGAGCAAGATGTCCGCGGTCATAACCGGAACTACGGTAATCTCCCGGCTCAGCTTGCTGCGAATGAATCTCCGGATCGACACGAAAGTTGTTGGAGCGTCCGGCGACGCGACTGCCGACCTCCCCGGCTGTCAGTTTGTAGATTACCCATACCGCCTGCCGGTGTTCCGGACTGTAACCGAGTGCATAACCATCGCGATCGATGATCGTCTCCGCCTGCCCCGGCGCCCCCAGCTCCAGGTTGTCGGAACCATACAGAAATCCCGCACCGCATAACGTCAGAGAAATTCCCAGCAGCAACAGCAGTAATTTTTGCATCTCCGCCCTTTCCCTGATTACGTATTGCCGAACCGCAACCCTGCCGGCAACCACCATTCCGGACCGGAATATTTGAAACGAAAACAACCCCGGTCACAATCATTTAACGCAAAAAATCGCAAAAATTCCCTTCCTATCGCCGATTTTATGGAAATTAATTTGCCACAGTCAAAAAATTTTACTTTTTCCACAGTACCTATTCTCAACTGGCGCCGGCGATACAACGGAATCGCTTCAGCACATCTGCCTATATAACCATATCCGGGATTACCGGAAAAATTTTTCCAATTGCTCTTTTCAGAAAGAATGTCTCTTACCAACAACTTTTACCGTTTGAAATTTGCTTTATCAATGTCGGAGAAGTTATATTTTATAAATTGCAAAATGAATTTCCGTCGTCAACGGTTGCCGCGTGGAGCGGAGAAACATTTTGCCGATAAACCGGAGGACGGCACCATAATCCGGAAATGTGGGGAAACACGATTGCAGAAAAACAGAAACCACATATCTGAACAGTTCTCCGGTATCGTGAACATTTGCGAACCTGATCCCGCTGGAGAAATACAATGGGAAAATCTTCTTCATCACCACCAAAAAACTGGAATACCCTCTCCAGACCGTCAACCGGCTATTCCAACGCCGAACGTCTGACCGCAGCCTGCGTATTGAGCCTCATCGGCGGAGTCCTCGATATCTACACCTACCTCTGCCGCGGCCGGGTTTTCGCCAACGCCGTGACCGGCAACATGGTGCTCTTCGGCATGAACCTCGCCAACCTCGAATGGTACGCCTGCGGCAAATATCTGTTGGCGATATTCTCTTATGCACTCGGGGTATTCGCCGCCGAAGTCATTCACCGCCGCCTGCCCTCAGCACGCCGGATCAGCTGGCACCAGACCACCCTGGCGATGGAAATCTGTTGCCTGGTTCCCGTGATCTTCATTCCGCATGGAGAATACGATTTCGTCGTCAACGCGCTGATCGCTTTCGTCTGCGCGCTTCAGGTACAGACATTCCGCCGGGTCAACGGACTTCCTTTCGCCTCAACCATGTGCACCGGCAACCTGCGCAGCGGCACCGAGGCGCTCTCCCGCCGCCTGCTCAGCGGCGAAACAGCCGAATTATCCAAGGCATTCCATTACTATCTGGTGATCGTCTGCTTCATCGCCGGCGCGACGCTGGGTGCAGTACTGTTGAATAGATTCGGAGACTCCGTCTTCCCGCTCGCACCGATCGGCCTGATCGCCGTGTTCTTCCTGGTAACAAGCCGACGGCAGGCGGCGATCTTCCGGCGAAACTGGCGGTCACACTTCCGAAAAAGAAATGAAATCGACGGATAAACAGCACGTCGGCGAGGATTCATTAACAACCAGTTCTCCCCAGATACCCTCACCACCGCCGGGAGCCGTTACGCACCGCCGCCGGGCCTCTCCCGGAAACCGTGCCCATCTCCGGCAATAAAATTTTCACGATTTGACTTCCTCCACACCGGATGATATATAGATAAGAAACAAAAATACTTGTAGAATCTCTTCAAACGTACTATATTATCAGTATGGAAC
>CAKUKT010000377.1 GCA_934663655.1 uncultured Victivallaceae bacterium | reverse complement strand
TATTTGCAGCCAACTGCGGAGCACATACCATGCCCGAATTAAGAAACATTGCGATTATCGCCCATGTCGACCACGGCAAGACCACGCTGGTCGACCAGATTATCCGTCAAGCCAAACTTTTCCGCGACAATGAAGTGGTCGCCGACTGTTTTCTGGACAGCAACGACCTGGAGCGGGAGCGCGGCATCACCATTCTCTCCAAGAATATCAGCGTCAATTACAAGGGGGTCAAAATCAATGTGATCGACACTCCCGGACACAGTGACTTCGGCGGTCAGGTTGAGCGGGTGCTCAAGCTCGCCGATGGGGTGCTGCTGCTGGTGGATGCCGCCGAAGGGCCGATGCCCCAGACGCGGTTCGTGCTCGACAAGGCGCTCCGGCTCGGCCTGCGTCCGGTGGTGGTCATCAACAAGATCGACAAACCCGACGCCCGGCCGCAGGCGGTGATCAACAAGGTGTTCGATCTTTTCTGTGAACTTGACGCCGGTGATGAACAGCTCGATTTCCCGACGCTGTTCGCCAGCGGCCGCGACGGCTGGGCGGTGCGTTCGCTCGACGACCCGCGCGAATCGATTACGCCGTTGCTCGACGCGATCCTCGAATATGTACCGGCTCCGCCGCAGCGCGACGGCGCGGTGCAGCTGCAGATTGCGACGCTGGACTACTCCAACTTCGTCGGTCGTATCGGTATCGGCCGGGTTTACCGCGGCCGGATCGATCTGCGGCGGCCGCTGTCGATCATCAAGCGGGACGGTCGAATTGAACCCGCGCAGGTCAAACAGCTCTTCACCTTTGAAGGATTGGGACGCCAGGAGACCGATATCGTCGAATGCGGTGACCTCTGCGCAGTGGTGGGAATCTCCGACATCGACATCTCCGATACGATCTGCGATGCCGAGAACCCGGAGGCGCTGCCGCCGATTGCGATCGATGAACCGACGATTTCGATGAATTTCCGGATCAACGATTCGCCGTTTTTCGGCAAGGAGGGCAAATATGTCGGCAGCCGGCAGCTGCGGGAACGGCTCTTCAAGGAGGTGGAGCGTGATGTGGCGCTGCGGGTCGAGGAACTGTCGTCCGGTGAAGCCTTCAAGGTTTCCGGGCGCGGGGTGCTTCATCTGGCGATTCTGATCGAAACCATGCGGCGCGAGGGTTACGAATTTGCCGTCGCCAAACCGCAGGTGATCTGCAAGGAGATCGACGGGGTTAAGAACGAACCGATTGAACGGCTTTCCGTCGATGTTCCCAACGACTTTGCCGGCAGGATCATCGAAATCGCCGGTATGCGGCGTGGCGAACTTATTCAGATGGAGTCGCGCGGCAACCGCCAGCTGGTCGAGTTTTTCATTCCGACCCGGGGACTGATCGGTTTCCGCAGTAAAGCTTTGACTGCGAGCCAGGGTGAGGCGATGGTGTCGCACATTTTCGACCACTATGAACCCTTCAAGGGTTCGATTCCCTCCCGGCTCAACGGTACCATGGTCAGCATGGGGACGGGCAAGGCGATTCCGTTTGCGATTGACGGGCTGCAGCAGCGAGGAGAATTCTTCATCGATCCCGGCGTGGAGGTGTACGAAGGAATGATCGTCGGCGAACACTGCAAGGAGGGCGACCTCGTGGTCAACGTCCAGCGGGCCAAACAGCTCACCAATATGCGCGCCGCCGGCAGTGACCGCAATATGAAGATCGCGCCGGCGCGCAAGATGTCGCTGGAGCAGGCGCTGGAGTACATCGAGGATGACGAACTGGTGGAGGTCACCCCGAAGAACATCCGGCTCCGCAAGATGCTGCTCACCGAACTCGAACGCCGCCGTCAGCGGGTTCGCGAAAGTCAGGAATAGTCTTTCGCCGGCGGGAAATCATCAAGTTCCGATATAACGAAAAAACAACCGGTTCCTTCGGGAGCCGGTTGCTTTTTTTGGGGCGAGGAAGAAGGTCGATCAGTAGGTACGGGAGAACCCGCTGGAGTGGAAACCGTTCTTCACTACATCGCCGGATTCGGTTTTGACCTCGGTTCCGGTCATGCTGGTGACGTGACCATCGGTCCAGCCGACCGTCGCCCGATCGCCGTGGAAGTAGGCGGCCAGACTGCTGCCGTTGCTGCCGGTCGGACTCCAGTCGAAAATCTGGCAGCGGTTGTTGGATGCTCCCTGAAAGGTGTCGATCAGCAGCATCTTGGGAGTATTGACCCGGGCCGCCACCAGCGCTACCGTCGCGATCGGTACGCCTCCGGAAAACTCCGCCTGAATCAGAGCGTTGCCGTAGTAGTCCTCCCAGGTGTCGTAACGGCGCGGCGCTCCAAAACTTATATCTCCGGTGGGAGCTCTGCCGTCGGCAGGATTCACCTTGATTGTCGGGCAG
>CAKUKT010000376.1 GCA_934663655.1 uncultured Victivallaceae bacterium | reverse complement strand
CCGGTAACGCCAGTCGCGTACCTGAAGTTCGCGCCCGATCAGCGCCAGCTCCCGGAAACTCTTGTAGGGATCGGGAGAACCTTCTACCACCGCGGAAAAGGAACGATGCGCAAGCACCATCCGGTTCAGCGCGGTGGCGCTGCCCGCATAAGGGATGTAGGTTTTGAGGTCAAACGCGGTGTCGAAGATCATACCTACAGTATCCCGGACGTTGATCGCCGAAGAGAAGGGCAGAATCAACGTGCATCCGGGACCGATGCCCCAGGCGGCGAAGGCGACTCCGAAATTGGAATCGGTCGGGACAAAACCGAACCAGTCGTACGCCACATCGAAAAGCCCGGCAATTCCCACCGTGGTGTTGAGCAGAAAACGGATGGTTTCGTCTCCCGCTCCCTCCCATTCGGCACGCAACAACGCACTGATCGCCCGACCGGGATATTCGAGGTTGATGCAGGCGTTGTGAATTTTTTCGATCACCGGCCGCGGCAGAATCGAGGTGTAGACGATCCCGAGCGGCCTGACCAGCCAGTCCATCAGAAATTTGTTGCAGCTGAACATCGACCGGTTGAAACCTTCAATAGGATCATTTCCGCCGAGGATTTCCTCCATCTGCGAGAGGTTCAGCTGGCCACCGTCCGCCGGCAGTGCCTGCGCCCGTTCATTCACGGTCGCACAACCGGCGGCGAAAACCGACAACAGCAGCGCCGCCGTCAGCGATGACAATAACTTTTTCATGATTGAGCGACCATTATGTCCCGGATGGCTTCCGGAAGTTTCCAGCGCGAATACATCACTCCGGCATTGCGATTGCCGGGTTCGTGCTGGTAGTAAACCGTAAAGAGCGTTCCATCCTCAAGTTCCACGGTGGCGGGATAACCGAGGTCACCGTCCGGGCCGTCGTCACGCAGGATCCAGTCGGTATCCCAACTCTTTCCCTCGTCACAGGAAAACATCACCCTTTCACCGTATGGCGGTCGCCGATAACCGTAGGAACAGATCAGCACTCCGCTCGAATGGCGCATCAGATGCGGCGGCGAACCGGAAGCAATGTATTCCGGTTCGCTCCAGGTTTTCCCGCCGTCGGCCGAGGTGATCTGATGGATTTCAAAATGTTTTTCCGGCGGATGAACCCGGATGTGCGCGAGAATCGTACCATCGGCAAGTTCGATGGCGTGGGGTTCGTGCACCCGGCCGCTGTACCATTCCGGCAGCCTCACCCGGGGCGCGGTCGCCCGCCAGGTCTCCCCGTTGTCGCCGCTGCGGAACACCTGGAGGTAGTTCTCCGCCTCCATCGAGAAATGAAGTTTTCCGTCGATGCCGACTTCACCGTAATTGCGCCCGATGTAGAAGAGTTCGCCGTTGCCGAGCACTATCGGTCCGTGCGGAGTTGAAACCTTTACCGCGATGAGTTCCCCCCATTCGCCATCCGGTGAACGCCGCCTTACAAATGAACCGAGCGACGAGGCGACGTTTCCGGCGTCCCAGCTGTCGAGTACCGGACGGTAGTCGATGCCTGCCGGTTCCGGGTGGGGCCGGTCGGCGTAAAGGAAGCCGGTATCGCTGGTGAAGTGGCTGATCAATAACGAACCGTCGGCAAGTTCGATGATTCCGGCGTCACGGTCGTCGATCGCCGTGTCGTTGATGATCTGCGGAGTGTTCCACTTTCTGCCGTCGGGAGAACCGGTGATCAGCACCGTTTTTCCGAAGGGGCAGACGTGGGAATTACGATATCCGGAGACCGCCACCGCCAGCGAACCGTCGCGAAGTCTCGCAACGCTCGGCCAGCCGAAATATCCGAAGAGATCATCACCGCCGTGCATGATGACATTGCCGTTTTCAGTTTCGATTTTTTTCATCATTTCAAGCGATCCTCGAATCTTTTAAGATGTCCCCGCCGCCCCCGGGGCGCCGGGCGGTTTTACTTAATATTACCGTCCGCGACGTTTTTTTCAAGAAAAAACACCAATAATGGCAAAAAAGCCGCGTACTGACTTGAATTTTCGGAAAAAAAGTTTATTATAATATACAAGGCTCGCCGACAGTCGCGCGGCGGGCGGGCAGCCTGTGCGGTCGCGGCGGAGAAAAAATTTTTTTCGAAGCACCGGCGCGGGCAAGTGTTGATGCGGCTGTCCGAACATATTTAGCCCTATGGATTCAAATCAATGATTACGCAATATCTGGCAAAGCTGTTCTCAACGCACATCGGCATCGACCTCGGCACCGCCAATTGTCTGGTTTATGTTCGTGACCACGGCGTGGTGCTCAACGAACCGTCGGTGGTCGCGATCAAGGTCAATACCAACGAAGTTTACGCGGTCGGCAGCGAAGCCAAGGAGATGCTCGGCAAAACCCCGGGCAATATCAGCGCCACCCGGCCGATGAAGGAC
>CAKUKT010000375.1 GCA_934663655.1 uncultured Victivallaceae bacterium | reverse complement strand
GAACCGGCGACGTCCCGCAGGCTCTCCAGATTACCGGCATAGGTCAATTTGTCGAGGTTCATCACCTCGCAGTCGGGTTCACCGATCAGATAACGGATCAGTGCCGAACCGATGAACCCCGCTCCGCCGGTAACTATGATTTTTTTCATGCTCAACAATGGCTCCACAAACGCTGCACTTCTCACTCCGACGCCATCGCGCCGGAAACAAACTTTCTCAGTAATATTGCCCGGTTCCAGTTCCGATAAAATACCATCTCCGGCCGGGAAAGTCAAGTTGTCGCCACACCGCCAAAGCTGTACAAAATACGCCGCAATATCATATTGCGGCGTTTTTCATATCCGGGAAGGGGGAAACATGGGGCAAACCATGAGAAAATCCTTTCCCCCTCCCACACACTTGAACGCTTTATCTGCCCGCCATCATCGCCGCAATATCCGCTTCCGGGGAAGTGATTGCCTTGATATCGAAGGTGTCGGCAAGAACTTTCGCCACCCCGGGCGACAGGAATGCCGGGAGCGTCGGTCCAAGCCGGATATTTTTGAAACCGAGCGACAGCACCGCCAGCAGCACCGCCACTGCTTTTTGTTCATACCACGCGATGTCGAACGACAGCGGCAGCTGGTTCACATCATCGAGCTCGAACGCCTCCTTGAGCTTCAGCGCGATAACCGCCAGACTGTAACAGTCGTTGCACTGACCGGCGTCCAGCACCCGCGGAATACCGCCGATATCGCCAAGCGCCAGTTTATTGTAACGGTACTTGGCGCATCCGGCGGTCAGAATCACCGTATCCGCGGGCAGACTGGCGGCAACTTCGGTGTAATATTCCCGGCTCTGGTGGCGGCCGTCGCAACCGGCCATGACGACAAAACGTTTTATCGCGCCCGACTTCACCGCCGCAATCACCTGATCGGCGAGTTCCAGCACCTGATCGTGAGCAAAGCCGCCGATAATTTCGCCATCCTCCAGCGGGGTCGGCGGCGGACAACGTTTCGCAAGTTCGATGATTGCGGAGAAATCCTTGGGCTTCCCCGCTTCGCGATCCGGGATATGCGGCACTCCGGGATATCCGGCCATGCCGGTGGTGAAAATCCGTTCACGATAACTCTCCATCACCGGAGTGATGCAGTTGGTGGTCATCAATATCGGCCCGTTGAACGAAGCAAATTCACTGCTCTGCCGGTGCCAGGCGTTACCGTAATTGCCGTAGAGGTGAGGATACTTCTTAAGTTCCGGATAGTAGTGGGCCGGCAACATTTCGCTGTGGGTGTAGATGTCGACGCCGGCATCGCGGCTCTGTTCGAGCAGTTCCTTCATATCGCGCAGATCGTGGCCGGACACGAGGATTCCCGGACGATCGCCGACCCCGGTCTTCACCCGGGTGATCCGCGGGTTACCATAGGCGCCGCGGTTGGCGGCATCGAGCAGCGCCATGGTTTTGACCGCAACGGAACCGCATTCGAGCACCAGCGCCGTCAACTCCTCCGCGGAATGTTCGACAGCCGTGGCCGCCAGCGCCCGGAACACAAACTCATAAATCGCCTCCTCCTCGCAGCCCAGCATCGCCGCGTGATCGGCATAAGCGGCAATTCCCTTGAGTCCGTAAGTTAGCAGTTCGCGCAACGAACGGATATCTTCGTTTTCGCACGAGAGCACCCCGAGCGGAGCATCGACCGCACCGTCGCCGGTCTCTTTCTCCGCCTTCCGCAGCTGTTCGGTCAGGCGCGCGTCATCGAAGTTCGCATTGGTGATCGTCATGAAGAGCGACTGAACCACAAACAAACCGAGCTCACGATCCGGCTTCCGGGTAAGTGCGATCAGTTTGAGCTGCCGCAGCAGTTGATCCATCAGATTGGCGGTTGCCGCCCGTTTACCGCACATTCCCCCCGAAGTACAGCCGGTGTTCCCCCGCGCTTCCTGACACTGAAAGCAAAACATTCCGTCCATGATCCTCTCCTCCTTTGGTTCGGTTTATAATCTCCGCCGCATCACGACGGCCGCTAAACGCAGAATTTTCATCCCGCCCCGGGTCTCAACACCTCACGCAGAGTTCCGATCAACTCCGCTCCCCGGGCCTGCAGATCAAATGCGCCATTCGCCATTCCCCACTGCCGGATAAGCAGCCGCACCGGCCCCATTACCAGCAGAAAAAGTTGTTCATCCGACAGCCCGGCGCGGATCTCCCCCGCCTCCCGCGCCTCGGCGAAGTGAATCGTGATCTCCTTACGGTGGCGCTGCATCATTTCCGCCATCAGTGTCGAAAATTCCGGCTCATCCATAAACAGCTCTTCGGAAAAGATCACCCGGGCCAGTTCCGGTTTCGCCGCCACCCGCTCAAAACGTGCTTCGATGAAGGCCGCCACCGCCGCAAATCCCGATCGCGCTCCCCGCTCCC
>CAKUKT010000374.1 GCA_934663655.1 uncultured Victivallaceae bacterium | reverse complement strand
GTCCAGCCGGTATTTGCATAACGTCCGCAACTTCGTCCGCCGCTGCACCCAACCGACAGTAATCGGTTGGGACCCGAGCAGCGCCGGACTCCAATCGCCCTCCACTCCATTCGCGCCAGCGGCACTCACTCCGCTCCGGGTTAGTTGGAGGAATCGTGTCGTTGGTAACACGCTTCGCCTCCGGCGCTCTCTTCGCTCCGGGTTAGTTGGGGAATCCTGCGGTTTGCGGCAGAAGAAGCGTTGCATAACGATCATTCGGCGCACTTCCACACCCAAATATCTACCCGGACTGCCTTTTCCCCGGGCAAAAGGGATATTGCTCTCTCGAATTTGAACATCCGCTAACGATCTTTTTCACCAACCAGGCGTTTGTATCCATTCAAGGAATATTACTTGGCATCGACTCTACGCCTGTTCGCAATCATTCACTCCCCCCTGACGTTTTTTCACGACGGAACGAGCTCTTATTGATCCGCTTCTATCAGCGAAAATACAAAATATCGGCAGGCGATAACCTCTCGGGCAGATACTGGGAAACAAGATTCTTTAGCTGGTCAATTGCGGCGCGGCTCCCCGCATTGAGAAATCATTCGCTTGTTGCAGGTATGGACGCGGATGAATGCCGCCCGAACATATTCCCGCGGCAAATTTCGCCGGTGACATTCCAAACTGTCGGTGAAATGCCTGCGAAAAATAGGTGTGACTTTTCCATCCGGTTCGCTGGGCGATCTCCCCGATGGAATATTTTCCCGTCTCCAACAATTCGCAAGCCCGATTCAGCCGGGTAGTGATTAAAAATGAACGGACGCTGCACTTCATACGACGGTTGAAAAGGCGCAGCAGATAATTGTCGCTGACACCAACATGCGCGGATACTTCACGTACACTTAAACCGGCTCGCCCATGATTTCTGATAATGAAACTTACCGCCGCCTGGAAAATAAATTCCGGATTGGCCGGCGATGCCTCCAGCCACTCCGAAACCGCCAACAATCTGGAAAATACCGCAAGCGTCAAACGGGAAAAATCCGTATTCAATTCTGGAAATTCTTCTCCCGCTTTGGCATGATAATCCAACTGGCGCCATAATAATTCAACCAGCGGCTCCCCTACCCGGCTCTGCGCCACCGCCTGACCACAGAAGGAACACCCGAAATCATCCGGACGCAGCGTAGCCATCAACGCGGTGTGATACAGCGTAATCGGCAGAGAATAGTGCAATACCCCCGGCCGAATAACCTCAAGCTTCCGGAAGCCGCCATCCGATTCGTCAAGAACACCCCGAACTTCGTAATAAGGGTGACGATGCAGATCCGGATTGCCGTCGGTCACATCTCCCGGAAATCTTACCTCCACCGATGGCGATACCCGCAACCGTTCAAGCTGCTGGAACAGTCGGTTAAGAAATATTTTTTCCGATATGCCGCCACTCGGCGGCATACCGGATGAACCATACTCAGACTCTGACGTCATTATCCACCTTTTTCGCCCGATAATCGTCAGTATCCGGGAACTTGTACATCGGCTGCGGGAAATCCTCAAATTGATTGAGATCCAGCAACGTATTGCCCTTGATATCCACCCGGGCCCGGGCGCCGATCAGCAGTCGCGACATCCAGGGATGCAGACCACCGTATGACCCGGGACGTTTGGCCTCCAGATCATCGCGTTCCACAATCTTCCCGGCGGGAATATCCCGCGCCGCCACCAGAACCTTGTTACGGTCTCCACGCGGCGCCGAACCATCCGGACGTCGTCCGATCGGCGTATCCGGATGCACCAGTCGCTGATTCTGTCCATTCCCCAGCGCCATCTCCACCATCCGAACCCGCTTTACCATCGTTTTCATGTAATCAATCCCGATGGAGATTCTTGAATCGTCGTGCTTGATTGCGTCATCGATTTTGACATGTTTGGAAATCAACGCCGGCTGCAATGCCGCTACCGCGAAAATCAGATAATCACTCGTGGTGTGTTCGACACAACCCGCCAGCACCCCGAGATCACCGAAGGCCTGATCGTAGGTTTTGATCACATTGAGATTCGCAGTCTCATAACTGAAATCCGAATCCCCGCTCTCCAACGTCGAATGCAGAACAATGATATCATGCGCACCGTTATCGATCAGGGTACGCACCGCTCCTTCCACCTCGGCCAGCGTCTGGTCGATGTCATGCATGGTTATCGGCACCCCGAGCTTGGCGGCCTTTTCCAGCAGCAGAATGTTATTGAGATCATCGCTGTTGATATTAATCATCTTTACTCCGAGTTCGCCGCACAGCTGGATGCTATTTTCATCCAGCGGCGTCGGATAAACGATGATGCCGCACTCGTCACCATAATCGAACAGGGATTTCCACTCCTCGGGAGTGAAACGCAGACGCGTCCAGGCACCGAAACTGTCCCTATTC
>CAKUKT010000373.1 GCA_934663655.1 uncultured Victivallaceae bacterium | reverse complement strand
GCGCCGCATTCCGGAGCGGATCGCGTCGGCGCTTAGTCCGTATTTCCGGATGATCTCCGCCATCGTATTGGAAAGCTCATCGTGCATTTTCCATTTCCGCAGAAGCGTCGCCTTGATTTCCTCCTCACTGTCAGCGTAAATGATGTGAATCGTCACCTCGTTCTTCTGCAGAAACCGGTAAATTCGGTGGACGGCCTGAATGAAGTCATTGAACTGGTAATTGATCCCGACGAAAATCGCGTCCGCACAGTGCCGCTGGAAATTGCATCCGGATCCGGAAAGCTCCGGTTTGGTCGCCAGCAACCGGATTTTCCCGTCGCTGAAATCGATCACCGATTTTTCCCGTTCTTCGATCTCCTGTTCGCCGTAAACCGCCACCGCCTCCGGGAGAGCGGCGCAGATGGCCCTCCGCTCCTCTTCCAGATGATGCCACAGCAGAAAATGGCGTCCCGGCGCTTCGTCGACAATGCGCTTCATCTCTGCAACCCGGAGCGGAATGGTATCGCGCTTTTCCCGCGCGGCATCCGGCAGACTGCGGGCTGCGTCGTGAAAAAACTCCTGCTGCCCGTCCCGATCGACCTTGATTTTTGCCAGATGGTCGATGTCGACGCAGTGCCACTCCACCCGGAGCGGCGGCAGGTCGTAGCCGTCATCGGAATACCCGAGGTCAGACGGACGATTGAGAAATACCGCCCAGCTGGACACCCACATCCAGAACTCGCGTTCCTTGTGCGGATAAAGCGTCAGGTCTCCTGCCTTTTCAGAATTTCGCTGAAAAAACCGCGTCAACGCCTCTCCGGTGTCCATAATCCCGAGAAACCCCGCATAATGAATCAGCTCTTTGAGCTCGTTCGGGCTGGGGGTTGCCGTGGCGACGAATTTGAATTTGACGTTTGCGCACAGCGGCAGAAACTCCTGATAAGTTTTCGTCCCGAACCCTCGCAAGATGCTGGCTTCGTCGAGAGAAACGGCAATGAACTTTTCCGGGGAAAGCTGACCGTCCCGGACTCGTTCGTAATTCGTGATGCAGAATGGCGGGAACCCTTTTTCTTCCAGCTCCTGATTGGTTCGGATGTACTGGAGCTCAATCCCGAACAGATTCTTCGCGTCCCGCGTGAACTCCTGCTTCACCCCGAGCGGGGCGATGATGAGCGTCGGCTTGCTGAACCGTTGCGCGATGATCTTCATGATTGCGAGCTGGATTGCGGTCTTCCCGAGACCGAACGATGCAAAAACGGCGCGTTGCCCTCCCCAGATCGCCCATTGTACGATATCGCGCTGGTGCGGCTTCAAAACGTCAGGAAGTTCAGAGGAATCGATTTCAAAACCTCCGAGCTTGGCGATTGCAATTTTAGATTTGATAAACTCTTGGTAATTCATTTCCGACTCCCTATTTTTTGCCAAACAACGCGTCAAACGGGTTTTGCGTTTGCATGTGCTCCCGGCAATGTTCAACCCCTTTTTCATGAGCTTGCTTCACCATTGCCTTGATTCCGGTTACTTTCAGTTTGACAACTTCCCGTTCTGCCAAAACCGGATTTTTGTCACAAACAGCCTGCCAATATTCTTCCGCAGTCATTCTTCTGCCCTTTCGTTGTTGTTTTTCCCCTCCAGCAGCTCTTTGAGCTTCGCGATGATTTTCCCGCACTTCTCGAACCGATCAGGGGACAGCGTGTCGTCGAGATAAAAACACTTGAGATAATCGCTGTCTTTCTCTGCTTGCCAGCCACCGTAAAGAACCCGAACTCCGACTGAATTGACGTGCCCGTGAAACTCGAAAAAAACGGTGTGTTTCGTCTCCCGGTTGACCTTGAACGCAAGGCGCATGATTTCGACGATCAGATCGTCAATGTTTTTGCTGGGATGTGATTTGCTTTTCATGATTTCCCTTTCTATGCGTTGCGGCGGCGATAGCGGTAAACGCGGCTGCGGCGGCGGCAGCTCCGGTCAAGATGAAAGTTCCGAACCGTCAGCGCCAGTGCCACGCGCCGACCTCTGCCCAGCAGCTTTCCGGAGTCAATTCAATTTCCCGGGAGCCGCAACCGATGAGCTGAACCCGGCCGATGATCTTTCCCCGTTCCTGGTAGATCCGGGCCATGCTCTGCATCACCTCGACTTTTGCCGCCGAGCAGAAATTTCCGATGTCGTCCGGCGCCTTCGCGTCAAACGATTTCCCTCCGATAAATTGCTACTTTCGTACCTTTCCCCTTGAATTGCCGGTATTCCCATTGCAACCCGCTCTTCTCCGCGTCCGAGGCCGTCTTGAGGATGTTTTCCGCGATTGCGTCCCGCAGTGCTTTAAAGGAGGCAACCAGATTGTCTCCATCAAGCGGAAGCCCGGAATATCCTCGGCAAAGAACGATGACAAATTCTGCGTCATCTCGCGGCACAAAATCTTGTTTTTCAGGTTTGAGGTCCAGTGCTG
>CAKUKT010000372.1 GCA_934663655.1 uncultured Victivallaceae bacterium | reverse complement strand
GGTATGTTTGTTGACCGAGTGAGTCCCCTGATCCTGATCCTGGTACTGGCGATATGGCGGCTTGATGGTGGAGAAGCGGCTGCTCCGGTTGCGGATTTCCAGAAGCGTTTCATCGCCGGCGCGGGAGGCGAACTGACTACGGTTCAGGGTGATTTCCGTCAGCTGAGGAGACTGGGGGATCTCGGTGTCGAGTTGAAGATCACCGGTGAATTTGCCTTTGACCGCGGGGGAGGGCGATTGTTGTGGAGCGTTCGGGAGCCGCTGCGTTATGTGGTGATGATCGATGATTCCGGACTGGTGCAATGGGATGCTGATTCCGGAGTTGCCACGCGTCTTGCCGCCGACCGGCTGCCGTGGTTGCGGGCGATGCGGGAGTTGCTGGCGGCCTCTTTTGCCGCTGATATCGAACGTCTGGACGGTGATTTCGCTCTGCAGGTTCGAGATGAGCGCACGCTGGTGCTGACTCCGGCGTCGGAACTTTTCCGGCAGCTGCTGGAGTCGATCGAAGTCACCTGCGCCGTCGATTTCAGCCGGATCGAACGGGTGGTGATCAGCGAACCCGGCGGCGACCGGGTGACGATTGATTTCTCCGCGGTGAGAATCAACGAAACGATTCCGGAGGAAACATGGCGGGTTCCGGAAGGTTAACCGAACGTTTTTTTACCCGGCTGCTGCTGTTTTCCTTTCGGCGCCGCCGGGGAATCCGGATTGCGGTTGTGCTGGTGACGCTGGCATCCGGGCTGTTGTTTTCGCGGGCAGCTTTCACCAATGATGTCGCCGGTTTGTTTCCTCCGGGGTCGGCGACCGGGAATGCTTATCTCACGCTGATGGCGAGCGGTTTCTCCCGGCGGATAACGGTGGAGATCAACGCCTCCGGGATCGGCGGCATCGATGGCTCCGGATGTGCCGCCGTAATTGAATCCGCCGCCGGGGAATTGCGGAATATTTCCGGAGTTGAGGAGGTGTTCTGCCGGTTTGTGCCGCGTGAACTCGGCGTCGCGATGGATGAACTGAGCGAACGACTGCCGGAACTGGTGGAGGTTGAGCAGCTGGCCGGATGCGATCCCGAAACGGCGGCGGCGACGGCTTTGAAGGTGTTGTTGCAGCCGGGGCCGGGCGGATCATTCATGCGTTCGGATCCGTTCGGGTTGTGCGCCGGGGTGTTGGCAGGGCTGGAGGAGTTGCGGGATGTTTCCGGATTCGTCTATTCCCCGCGACACTTCTTTCCGGTGAGCGCCGACGGTTCCCGGGCGTTGCTGTCGCTGGAGATCTCGGTGCCGCAGTCCGACACCGCCGGTGCGGAACGTCTCTTCGCGGCGATTGAAAACCGGCTTCGGGAAAAACTGCCCGCCGGAGTTGAGATCAGGATCCAGGCGCCGCATCTTCATGCGATCGCCAATGAGAAGATGCTTCGCCGCGACGTGAATATTGTGGTGACGCTGTCACTGGTGCTCCTGCTGGCATTGTTCTATATCGTGTACCGGGGCGATGTGCGCGGTTTCTGGATACCGGTGATACCGGTGATCGCCTCGCTGTGGGTGCTGGGGCTGATCTCCGGTTGCGGGATGACGCTGTACGTATTTGTGATCGGAATGGGGGGCGGCATCATTGGTCTGGCGGTGGATCAGGGGATACATCTTTATTCGGCGCTGCGCGGCGGCGGCATCCGGTGTTGCGGGCGGATTGCGCCGTCGCTGTTGCTCGGCATGTTGACGACGGCGGCGGTGTTCGGATTGCTGACGGTAGCGCGGAGTCCGGCGCTTACGCAGCTCGGGATTTTCGCCGGAGGGTCGCTGTTGCTGAGCTGGGTGCTGAATCTGCTGCTGCTGCCGCCGTTGCTCTCCGGCGGCGGTCGGGTGGCTTTCACGGTACCGCGCCCCGGTATTGCGGGAGCACGGCTGGTGACGGCGATCTGGGGAGGTGCTTTTGTCGCCGGAGTGGTGCTGCTCGGCATGTATGGGAGTTATCGTCTCGACCTCGATCAGCTGGATGGGGCGGCAACCGGCATGGCGGCTGCGGAACAGGATTTTACGGCGGCGTGGCGTGATGGAGTTGTTCCAACCCCGCTGCTGATGCTGGGCAGAACGCGGGAGGAGGTACTGCTCGCCGCGGAGAAGCTGAGTAGCGAATTTCCGGCGGGAACGGAATATTTTTCTCCGGTGCGGTTGTGGCCATCCCGGGAGCGGCGAGAGCGCAATCTTGCCGGTTGGCGGGAGTTCACTGCGTCGGGAAAGCTTGATGAACTGGAGGCGCGGTTAAATGCTTCCGCGGTGACGCGTGGGCTGCCCGACAACTTTTTTGCTCCCTTTTTTTCCGGGCTGCGACAGGGAATTGCTACCGGTTGCGGCAATGAACCTCCGGAACTGGTGGCGGCGGCGTTTTCCCAGCTGGTGCGTTCAACTGCTGATGGCGGAACGGCGCTGATG
>CAKUKT010000371.1 GCA_934663655.1 uncultured Victivallaceae bacterium | reverse complement strand
TATTCACCTCCCGCGTTACAGAATGCAAATATAGCATAATTTTCTTGGATTTCATCTTTTATTTAGAGATAAGTTCTAAGCCGAGGTAGAGGAGCAACATCCCCCAGGAGAGACTTTGATTCAGGCGCGACAGCCCACCGGCTTCACGGAAATCAAACAGGATTCCTCCGTCGAAGATCGAACTCGAAAAGGCGGAGATAGCCAGACCGATCAGGGAGATGTGCGCTGCACGATAACGGAACCCATTGAGCAGGGCATAGAAAAGAAACCCGAACCAGAGCACACCTGCGAAGATACCGTATTCCACCAGCAATGTCAGATGAGAATTGACCAGGGTGCGGCAGACGATTCGGGACGGCAGCAGAAAAGCGGAGGCGATGAGTCCGGAATTTCCGTGACCGACACCGAAGGGATTGGCGGCAAAGAGCGTGGCTCCGGCCTGCCAGATGGCAAGCCGGTTGGTTACAGCACGATCAAGCGTGAATCGCGCCACCACTCCGGCGACAAGGAATGCGAACAACAGCAGGACCAGCAGTACGGCACCGCGCCGTAACGTGGCAGCAGAGCATTTCCGACAACCGAAGTAAAGTATCAGTTCAAGAACAGCAACCACCGCCCCGGTTCTGGAAAAGGTCAAAGCGAGAGCCGTGAAGGTGAGCAGAGTGGCTGCCGCTATCGGAATCCGGCAGACAGGTCGCGGAAATCTTTCCCACGCGGCCCACAGAAAAGGGAGCAGCGCCGCGAAGAGTGCAGCAGCGTGATTGGGATTATAGAACCCGAATCCCCATCGAACCATGCCGTCATAAGTGAATTCCATCATTTGAGCCACAGTTTACGAATTTGAGGTGTATAAAGCGGATTGCGGAATTCGATATCGATATCCGGGATGATCTGCATGGTGTCATCTTCACCGTACTCGAGTGCGGAGGCTCCGGAAAGCAGCGCATCGAACCAGGCTCTGGCAAGTTCGAGAGCTTCTGGATTGAGTTCATGGCCGCCGGGAAAGGGTTTCCAGAGCAGTTCTCCATCGGCCTCGCGGTAACGGTAGATGAATGAGCGACTGATCCGGTAGCGATCTGTATCCTCGATTCCGCAGGTGATGAGCGCCGGAGCATGAGCGCGAGTGATTTTCTGCGGGTAGACGCCGCAGGCATGGGCGGCCCATGCCGCGACTTTCTCCGGCATCCAGGAATAAAAGAGACTGGCGCATTGACCACCGGCGGAATAGCCGTAGAAGAACAGCGGGCGCGACGGCATGCGGTAACGCCGTTCCAGTTCGGCTGCGGCACGCTGAAGTGCAGGACCGGACCACTTCTCCGGTTCCCAGTAGTTGCGGTCCCGGAAAGAGGGGGAAAGCAGAATCAGCCGGTGTCGATCAGCCAGATCATCGAAGCGGAAACGTTTCAAGGTATCGGCCCCCTTCCAGTTGCGACCGCCGAAGAGTACCATGATTGCCTGCGGCTGACCTGCGGGGAGTCTGTATGCGAATTCGACTCCATCAACGGTTAATTCGGCTGCGGTGGTGCCGAACGTCACGAAAAAGAAGAAGAAAATACCAGTGCAGAGCTTCATTCCGCTTCTCCCCATGCCAAAGCGATGGAGAGAGCGGGCAGCAGGACTCGGTCTTCCGGCAGAATATTTTTTGCTTTCGGAGAGTTAGCACGATAGAAGACCCCTTCCTGATCATCGCCGATGTAAGGGTAAACAGGAACATCGTTGCGGCGGGATTTTCTGCCGGTCAAGTCGGAAGAACAGGCTTTATGGTAATAGGTCAGGAATTCACGCGCAAGCCGCAGTGAATCCGGCGGAACATCGTGCGGATGATTGGGGAAAGAGCGCCAGATAATGTTGATCTCTTTTTCACGACAGTTTTCGACGAAGTTCCGGCTGATGACATAACGGGCACGATCTGCGTCGCCGCAGGTCACAAGTCCGGCCACAAAGCGCATTCGGGCTGTCGGTTCATGGAACACGCCGCAGGCGTGTGACACCCAGGCACGACACATTTCCGGCTTCCATGCGGGAAAAAGATTGCTCGCCTGGCTCCCGGCAGAGTAACCGTAAAACAAAAGTTTTGTTGTGCAGATATTGTATTCCTTTTTGAGTTGGCCCAATGCTTGCCGCAATGCTTTGCCCGACCACTTTTCCGGTTCCCAGTAGTTGTCGTCTTTGAAACCGGGAGAAACGAGAAATGCGTTGTTTTCATCAGCCCACTTTCCCCATTCAAGTCCACCGGAAGCCATATCTTTTCCTGAACTGTTACGTCCGCCGAAGAGAACCAACACCCGTGACATCTGTTTCTGGCGCGGATGGTAATTTTTCGGGATCCGATACCAGACTGTCACAAGCTCATTCTGCGGAGCGCGAGTCTTGACTGTGACAGAGGACACTTGCGGCAAGGATGCAGCGCTGAGCTGGAAACTGAG
>CAKUKT010000370.1 GCA_934663655.1 uncultured Victivallaceae bacterium | reverse complement strand
GGGTTACGGTGACGGTTAAAGCGTCGGAACTCAACGAAGTCGGCATCGCGCTCGATTTCAAGCTGCTCAAAAAATGTGTGGATGAGCTGCTCGCCGGCTACGATCACCACAATCTTTCGGAACTGCCCGAGTTTGCCACGGAAAACCCCACCAGTGAGATTCTCGCCCGGCACATCTTTTCACATCTTGAAACTCCGTTGGCGAATTTCGGCGCCCGGCTGTACCGCGTTCGGGTCGGCGAGTCGGACTATTCGGCGGTCACCTATTTTCCCGGGGAGTGAGTGCTCTTGCTGCCGCTGATCGAAAGTTTTGTCAGTATTCAGGGCGAATCCACCCAGGCGGGGAGGAAATGTTTTTTCCTCCGGCTGGGAGGGTGTAATCTGCGCTGCAGTTATTGCGACACCAGTTACGCCTGGTCGGGGGGAGAGCTGAAAAGTCCGGAGGAACTTGCGGCTGCGGCCGCCGCTTCCGGCGTCGGTCTCGTTGAAATCACCGGCGGAGAACCGTTGATCCACCCGGAAACACCGGAACTTGCCCGCCGGTTGCAAAAAAAGAATCTGGAGGTGATGATCGAAACCAACGGTTCATTGCCGATCGGTGGATTGCCGGAGGGAGTGCGACGGATTGTTGACTGCAAACTTCCGGACTCGGGAATGTCCGACTGCAATCTGGTTGACAACTACCGGCTGCTGACTCCGCTTGATGAGGTGAAGTTCGTGATTTCCTCGCGACGGGATTTCGATTTTGCGCTCGACATTATCGATCGCTTCGGGCTTGCGGAGCGTACACCTCACCTGCTGGCCAGTCCGGTGTGGGGGGCGGTGAAGCCGGATGAACTTGCGCAATGGTTGATCGACACTCCATCACCGCTGCGTTTTCAGCTGCAGCTGCACAAGGTGTTATGGGGCGACCGGCGCGGGGTGTAGGTTTCCGGGCGGTAAGGGCTCCGGAATGGGAATTGATTTCTTGAATCATGTTTCGGGAGAAGCGTCTCGATTATGGAAAAAGCAGTGGTGCTGTTGAGTGGCGGACTGGATTCCGCGACCTGTCTTGCGGTCGCACGTGACCGTAATCTCGAATGTTATGCGTTGAGTTTCGATTACGGTCAGCGTCACCGCTGCGAACTTGAGGCGGCGCGGCGGGTTGCTGCGCATCTCGGTGCGATCGACCACCGGATCTTCGATCTCAATCTGCGGCAGTGGGGAGGTTCGGCGCTCACTGATGAGGGGCTGTCGGTGCCGGATGCCGAGGAGTCGAAGGGAATTCCCATCACCTACGTGCCGGCCCGGAATCTGGTGTTTCTTTCGCTGGCGGGGGCCTGGGCCGAAGCCATCGGCGCCCGGGAGATTTTCATCGGGGTCAACAGCGTCGATTATTCCGGATATCCCGATTGCCGCGCGGAGTTCATCACCGCCTTCACCGCGGCGATCAATGCCGGTACCCGCGCCGCCGACGAAGATTGGAAATGGCGGATCTCCACTCCGCTGCAAACTCTCGGCAAGGCGGAAATCATCAAACTTGGCACTTCGCTCGGCGTCGATTATTCACTGACGGTGAGCTGTTACAATCCGGACGCTTCCGGACGGGCCTGCGGCAGATGCGCCAGCTGCGCACTGCGACGCGAGGGATTCCGGGCCGCCGGGGTGGCTGATCCGACTGTTTATCAGTAAAAGAGGTCGTTTACGCGATTGAAAGGGGGATACCCGTAAAAATGGCGGCAATAGCGAAAAGCAGGAGTTATCTGTCTGACTTCCGGCAGGTGCTGGTGATAACCTTCCGGCGTTACAGCCGGGACGCACTCGGACAGCGCGCGGTCGCGCTCACCTATTACACTTTTTTTGCGATTGTGCCGATTGCGGCGCTGCTCTTCGGGATAGCCAAGGGATTCGATCTTGAGGAGACATTGCGCGAAACGCTGTTCGAACGTTTCGCAGATCACCGCGAACTGCTCAACTATGTCTACCGTTTTGCCGACACCACGTTGCGCCGGGCTCGCGGCGGTATTGTCGCCGGTGCCGGTGTCGTGGCGTTGATCTGGACGGCGATGTGGCTGGCGGTGCATGTGGAACGGGCGTTCAACGAGGTGTGGGGACTGCCGGCGCGACGGAATCTGCTGCGCCGTTTCAACGATTACCTGGCGGTGATTGTACTCACGCCGGTATTGCTGGTGATCATGAGCAGTGCCGGTGTGGTGTTGCGGAGCTTTTTCAACCGGGCGGCGGAAGCGCTGCCGGTTTTCAATACCGCGCTGGGATTTCTCTTCAACACGCTGGCGGATCTGACGCCGTTGGCGTTGGCCTGTGTAATCTTCTCCTGCATTTACTTCTTTGCTCCCAATACCCGGGTCCGGATTCTTCCAGCGCTGGTGGCGGGAATTTTCGCCGGCATCTGTTATCAGGCGCTTCAGGACGGTTTCATCATTCTGCAGCGTTGGATCTACCG
>CAKUKT010000369.1 GCA_934663655.1 uncultured Victivallaceae bacterium | reverse complement strand
GGCCGGCTCTCCCTGAACTCCTCCCGGCATCAACATCGCAACCGCCATCGCGGCGACCAGCGCCGCAATCACCAGCACCGCCACCATTTCCAGCAGCGTGAAGGCACAATGTCTGACTGCCCCGGAGCTCATCATGCGGACATTCAGTTCGCAGTCCGGTTGCTGATGTCGGCGGCATACCCTTCGCCGCCGGGCTTGCCGTCTTCGCCGTAGCTGATCAATTCAAAATCCCCGTCGGAGAGCACCCGGTAGATGTAGCTGTTGCCCCAGGGATCCAGCGGCACCACCCCGCCCCGCAGAAACGGCCGCCAGCGCTTGTCATCTCCCGGATTGGTGACCAGCAACACCAGTCCCGGATCCTCCGCCGGCAGTTTTCCCATCCGCGCCGAATAGTCGAGCAACGCCTGTTCGAAAATCTGAATCTGCGCTTTCGCCGCGGTCACCCGCGCATCCTTGAGGTAACTGAAATACATCGGCGTGGCGATGGCCGCCAGCAGAGCGATAAGCAGCACCACCACGACCATTTCGATCATGGTAAAATTTCTTCTTCTCAAAGTTCCATCCTCCTAAACTCCCGCCCATAGCGGGAAAAACCACCGCAACGCCACCGCCGCAATGATGACGATCAGCAGCAGCACCACCCACCACCACCGCAGCCGCGGCACTTTCACTTCGCCGCCGCGTTCAAACACCTTGACCAGATCCTGACGCAGCAATTTGCCGTAGGGCAGCACCGGCGTAAATGAGAAAATCCTCCCCATCCGGCGCGACAACCGCATCGGCCGGTTGACCGCACACCCCGACGCCTCAAGAAAACGCGACAGGTTGCGCCGGTAAAGTTTGAACAACGCCACCGCCACCATCGGCCCACCGAAAACCAGAATGATGCCGAAAAGCACCACCAGCACATTGACCACCGAAACCTGCTGCAGTGATTTCACGATAAACGCGACCGAACTGCCGATCGCCGCCAGTCCGATTCCTCCCCCCATCAACATCATCGACCCGGAGACCGCGGGAGTTTGTTCCGGTTTCGCAGCGGGAACGGCGATTTTGCCGTCGGCGATCATGCCGCCGAGCTCCTTCTGCGCCGCCGCGCTCTTGGCAGTAAAGAACTTGTCCGCCTGGCGACCGACAAAAGCACCGAATTTGAAAAATGGACTGACCAACGCTTCGGATACCGATACCGGCTGTTCGATAAAATCGATGACCCGCGCATCGGCGATCCCGCCGTCGGCGGGGAAGAATACGCCGCGCTTGCCGACGAAAAGATTGCGCATGTTCCCACTGGTCACCGCCGCGGCGAGAATACGCGGCGGCGCCCCGGCAATACCGCTGGAAACTTCAAGGTAGATCGTACAGATATCGCTCAAACCGGCAATGCGTTTGTGTTCGGCCGGGTTGGCGACGGGAATCACCAGCGTGAAATGGCGGCCGTCCATCACCAGTTTGCCGGCCTGAAGCAGCGACACCCGCGCTGGATCGAAGAGAGCTCCGAGCGAAACAAAGTTGTTCAGAAACCCGAGCATATATTTCTGCAGCAGCAGCAGCTTGTGAAGTTCAGTTCCGCCGGCGAGCGCCCCCGCCGCCGCCTGGTCGGACGCGATCAGCATTCGCAGTCTCTCCAGTCGCTCCGGCGCCGCCAGCCGCTGCAGTTCCTCGCGGGAGAAGCCGGTGAATTTCCCACTCTCCCCGACCCGGCGCCGGTAATCGGCGAAAGCCGCGAAACGGGCGGAAAACTCCTCCCAGGCACGCCGCGTCAGCAATCCATCGGCGAGCACCGGCCGGAAGTGGCGGTTCGACGCCAGCGCCAGCAGCCGGTCCCGATAGAGCGGATTCAGCGCGGCGGAGAAATCCAGTGCGCCATCCGCTCTCGGTTCGGCAACCGTCCGCCGTTCCAGCATGGCCCGGAACCCCTCCGGAGAGAGATCCTCCGGCTGGTCGCTCCAGCCGGAAGCGCCGACGTGCAGAAAGGCCACCGCTTCGGCCGCCAGAAAGTATTCCCGGATCACCCCGTCGAGCGCCTCCACCTCCGCGTAAAGCAACTCGGTTTCGTCGCCGAACGGCATCACTTCGTCAGCGCGGTGAATCGGTTCGTCGAGCAGTTCGAGGCGGTGCGCCGCCCCGACGGCAAATTCCTCCAGCTGCGCCGCCCCGATTCCGGCCACCCCGGAGAGATCCGTGACCGAACCGGCAACCGCCATCACCGCATTGATGGTCTCAGCAAGCTCCGGCTCGCTCTTCGGCTCCGGCACCACCACCCCGTCGCCGTTGCTCTCGGCACGGGAACGGATATCCTTGTCGCGGCGGACTTCGTCGAGCGAAATGGCGTCGCCGTCACTCCGTCCGAGATTGGCGAGTATCAGCCGCGCCGCCGCCAGCAGCACGGGGGCCTCCGGCGACTCCGGATTGATCGCATCCAGCCGCAGCGTGTCATCACCGCGATCCACCCCGGAAC
>CAKUKT010000368.1 GCA_934663655.1 uncultured Victivallaceae bacterium | reverse complement strand
GCTCGAACGTGCCGCCGGTGCGGAAGTGATCTTCGTCAACAAGGTGGTGATGGGAAAAGGTGAAATCGCCGCCCTTCCCTCGCTTCGCTACATCGGAGTGCTGGCGACCGGTTACAATGTCGTCGACATCGCCGCGGCGAAACAGGCGGGAATAACGGTGACCAATATTCCGACCTACGGCACGACATCGGTTGCGCAACATACCTTGGCGCTGCTGCTGGAACTCACCAACCGGGTCGGTGATTACAGCGCCAGTGTCCGTGCCGGAGCGTGGAGTCGTTCGCCGGATTTCTGCTACTACGTTGCGCCGCTGACCGAATTGTCCGGGAAGCGTTTCGGCATCGTCGGATACGGCAGAATCGGCCGGGAAACCGGCAAGCTGGCGCGCGCGTTCGGGATGGAGGTGGTGGCGGCGGATGCCGGTTATGGCGCCGGCGTCTCCGCGGCGGACGACGGAACGCCGCTGCTGCCGCTCGATGAACTGCTCCGCAGCAGTGATGTGATTTCGCTGCACTGCCCGCTCAACTCCGACAATATCGGCATGATCAACGCCGCGCGTCTGCGGGAGATGAAGCGGGGAGCGTTTCTGCTCAATACTTCACGCGGGCCGCTGATCAACGCCGGAGCGCTGGCGGAAGCCCTGCGTTCAGGTCAGATTGCCGGAGCCGGCATCGACGTGCTGGAAGTCGAACCTCCGCCGCTGGACAACCCGCTGTTTTCGGCGCCGAACGTTCTCATCACCCCCCACGTCGCCTGGGGTACTCCGGCAGCACGACGCCGGTTGCTCGACATCGCGGTCGAGAATCTCCGCGCCTGGCTTGACGGCAGCCCGGCAAACGTTGTCTCCTGAATATTCCCGCCGCGGCATGGCCACAACTCCCTACGCCGCGGTTTTATTTTTCTGCAAAAAAAAACACGTCCGCGGGGGGACTTCCTCCCGCGGACGTGATGATTTAATTTACGCCAGTTGTTTCTGCCAGAAAGCGATCATTTCCGCCACCGGTTCGAAACCGGTTCCGCCGGTCAGACGCCGCTTCTCGACGCTGCTTACGGGATCGAAAAGAGCGGTGAACTCGGCGGTCGCCTCGGGGATGGTTTTCCGCATCTCCTCGAGGGGAACCTCGTTGAGCGCGAGCTGGTGTTCGCGACAATACCTGACGAAGGCGCCGACCCGGTGATGGGCGGTACGGAACGGCACTCCAAGTTCGACCAGTTTCTCAGCGAGATCGGTCGCCATCAATGCCGGATCGGAAGCGGCGGCGGCCATGCGTTCGCTCTTGATGCGCATGGTTTCGATCATCGGCGGATAGACCGCGAGGATGGCCAACGCGGTGTCGAGCGCGTCGAAGATCGCCGGTTTGTCCTCCTGAAGATCGCGGTTGTAGGTCATCGGCAGACCTTTGCACAAGGTGAGCAGCGTGGTGAGATCCCCGTAGACGCGGGCGGTTTTTCCGCGGGTGAGTTCGCAGACGTCGGGGTTTTTCTTCTGCGGCATCAGACTGGAACCGGTACAGAAGGCGTCATCAAGTTCGATGAAGTCGAACTCCTGACTGCACCAGAGCACCATATCCTCGGAAAGCCGCGACATGTGCATGGCGAAAATGGCGAGAGCGGACACAAATTCAATCGCGAAATCGCGGTCGGCGACCGCATCCATACTGTTGCGGGTAACGGCATCGAATCCGAGTTCTTTCCGGACAAATTCGCGGTTGAGCGGCAGCGTCGAACCAGCCAGTGCTCCGGATCCCAGCGGCATCACGTTCATTCGGGTACGGCAGTCGCGAATCCGGGCGGCATCCCGGTCGAGCATTTCGACGTAGGCGAGCAGATGGTGAGCAAAAAGCACCACCTGAGCATGTTGCAGATGAGTGAATCCAGGCATGATCGCCCGGGGGTTGGCGGCCGCCTGCCCCACCAGTGCGCGCTGAAGCGAACGGATACCTTCGATCACCTGAGTCGCGGCATCGCGCAGATAAAGCCGCAGGTCGAGGGCGACCTGGTCATTGCGGCTGCGCCCGGAATGGACGCGCGCGCCTTCCGGTCCCAGCACGTCGATAAGCGCGCTCTCGATGTGCATGTGGATATCTTCGAGCGAAATGTCGAATTTGAAATCGCCGGCGTCGATCCGGTGAAGAATATTCTCAAGTTCGCGGGTGACGGCCTCGGCGGTCTCCCGCGGAATGAT
Source organism: uncultured Victivallaceae bacterium (assembly GCA_934663655.1). Classification (GTDB taxonomy): domain Bacteria; phylum Verrucomicrobiota; class Lentisphaeria; order Victivallales; family Victivallaceae; genus UBA1784. Next base: position 285 of record CAKUKT010000368.1, on the reverse strand, counting down.
ATTCTGCTCGGCGAGCATTTTGACATGCGCACAGCTGCCTTGGATATCGTGCCGGTACAACCTCCGGTCGAAGGAGATCGATTCACTGAAATTAGCTACTTCGCCGGCGGTATTGGCGGCGAAGCGTCCACCCCACAGTGCCATGATAGACTATTCCCTTCCTCTGATTAAGCCCGGAGCGCCTGATCGAAATCGGCGATGATATCCTCGATGTTCTCGATGCCGACCGAAACCCGGATAAGGTCGGGAGAGACACCGGCGGCGATAAGTTCACTCTCGCTGAGC
>CAKUKT010000367.1 GCA_934663655.1 uncultured Victivallaceae bacterium | reverse complement strand
GCTGCGGTTTGCCCGGGAACACGGCGCCGATTACCTCCGGTTGCGCAGGGGGTTCGCGACGGAGAAGCAGTGGCCGTTTTCGACGGCGACCAAATTTATGGCCAGTTGCGGAAATTCGGCGGTGGCCGGCGGACGGCTCATCCATCTCAAGGGGGCGCCGGAGCTGGTGCTCGGAATGTGTTCGAGCCGGATGACCGCGTCAGGCGAGGTACCGCTGGACGAGCCGGTGCGCGCGGAACTCGGCGAATGCTTTCTTGAGGCGCAGCGGCGCGGTGCGCGCACGATCGGTTTTGCGGTCCGGTTGCTGCCGGGAGCCGGGGAGATTCCCGAACCGGGGGAGGGAAAATTCGCCTATCTCGGGTTTGTCGCGATTGCTGATCCGGTGCGCCCTGAAGTTCCCGATGCGGTTTCCGCGTGCCGCCGCGCCGGAATTGACATCAAGATCGTGACCGGCGACACTCCCGCCACCGCGACCGAAATCGGTCGGGCGATCGGGTTGTGGAAGAGGTCGCCCGCTCCGGGAGAGGTGATGACCGGAACCGAATTTGCCGCTCTTGATTCGACCGAAGTCGCTGCCCGGGTGCGGAAGTTGAAGTTGATCGCCCGGGCGCGGCCCGAGGATAAATTGCGTCTGGTACGTTCATTGCGGCTCAACTGCGAGGTGGTCGCCGTAACCGGCGACGGCACCAACGATGCTCCGGCGCTGCGTCATGCCGACGTCGGAGTGGCGATGGGGCGCTGTGGTACCGCGGTGGCCCGGGAGGCTGCGGAGATCATTCTGCTCGACGACTCCTTTAAAAGCATCGTCAACGCGGTGCTCTGGGGGCGTTCACTTTACCTCAATATTCAGAAATTTCTGGTCTTTCAGCTCACGATCAATGTCGCGGCCATCGGGGTTGCCTTGCTGGGGCCGTTTTTCGGGGTCGCGCTGCCGTTGACCGTGATTCAGATGTTATGGATCAACCTGATCATGGACACCCTTGCATCGCTGGCACTCGCCACCGAACCTCCTGACCCCAGGGTCATGGACAACCCTCCCCGGCCTGTCGGAGCCTTCATCGTTACTCCGGCGATGGCCCGCTGGATTTTCCTCACGGCGGCAGGGTTCATCGCGCTCTTTCTGGCGGCGGCGGTCGCCTGGCGCGGCGACGGCACATCGACGCGCGAACTGACGCTGATATTCAATGGGTTCGTCTTTCTGCAGGTGTGGAACCTTTTCAATGCCAGAATGTTCGGTCGCAGTGGCAGTGTATTCTCCGATTTCTGGAGCAACCGGGTGTTTCTGGTAATCGTACTGGCGATTGTCGTGGTTCAGGTCGTCATCACCAGTTTCGGCGGCGCGGTGTTCCGCACCGAACCTCTGCGGTGGGCTGACTGGCTGACGATTGCCGCGGCAACCTCGCTGGTGCTCTGGATCGGGGAGACGGTTCGCTGGTGGAAGAGGTGGAGAAAACGGCGTCGCGGCAGCGCAGCCGTATTGCAATAGAGTCCGGGAAGTGTTATATTATAAGGGTAACATTATCATCCCGGGATTTCAGAAGAAGATGGCTGAATACTCTGCCGGAACTTCCGTCGAAGCGGTTTATCCGGCCAAAATCAATCACTATTGCGGCGAACTGCTGCGGCTCCATCCGCGGCTTCGTCCACTTTATCTGCCTGATCCCCGGGAACTGGAGTCCCACGGTCTCGATGATGACGGCCTCGGCGAGGAGGCGCAGTCACCGGTGCCCCGGCTGATTCGCCGGTACCGGGATCGGGCGGTGGTGTTGACGACCGGAGAGTGTTTTGTGCGCTGCCGGTTCTGTTTCCGCAAACGGCTCTGGCGGGAAAACCGCACCACTGCCCCGATTTCCGAGGCCGAACTTGAGGCGATCACCGATTTTCTCGATCGGACTCATGAGATCACCGACATTCTTCTGAGCGGCGGTGACGTCTTGACGCTCGACGATGACCGGGTCATCCGGCTGGCCGGCGCCATTCGCGCCGCCGGCGCGGTGACGACGGTAAGGATATGTTCACGCGCTCCGGCGGTTGAACCTGACCGCGTCACTCCGGAACTCGTCCGGAAACTCGCCGCCATCGACGGCGTCTGGTTTGTGACCCATTTCGATCATCCCGACGAACTCACGGAAGCCGCCGGGGCCGCCCTGCGGCGGCTGGTCGCCGCCGGAGTGCCGGTACTCAATCAGTCGGTGTTGCTCGCCGGGGTCAACGACGATCCCGAAACCCTCCGTCTGCTCTTTTCCCGGCTTGCCGCGCTGCGGGTCAAGCCGCACTATCTTTTCCATGTCGATCCGGTTGACGGCGTCGCACATTTCGCCACCGGCGTCGCCCGGAGCATGGAGATTATGGAACAGCTCCGGACCCGGCTCGGTTCCATCGCCACTCCGGTTTTTGCGCTCGATCTTCCAGAGGGAGGCGGCAAAGTCGTCCTCTCTCCGGACTCACCGGCCCCGGACGGACGTTACTGGAG
>CAKUKT010000366.1 GCA_934663655.1 uncultured Victivallaceae bacterium | reverse complement strand
GGGCCTGGCTGGTTAAAGTTCCACGGTGGTTTTCAAAGTAAAGTTCGCCATCCCAGAGCGGCAAGGAATGCGAATGCCGGTTCAGGCGCTCGAAAAATGCATCGGCACGACCAAAATGGAATTTCGGCACTCCTTCAAGATTTCGTAGCCGGAGCGCCCGTTCCAGATACTCTTCTTTCGGTCCTCCGCCCCCATCGCCTATGCCGAAGAGGCTTAGAAACTCATCCGTCACCGTACTTTCATTGAATCGCGTTTCTGCCGGGATCAGTTCTGAAGGGCGCACAAACGCGATGTAGCTGTTTTCCGGCAAAAAATGGGTCAGGAGTTCACTGCCGTCAAGACCGCGCCAGAGAAAGGCGTGATATGGGAATGAATTCATTTGGTTCCAGGACATTTTCTGGCACACGAAATTCGGGCATCCGGCGAGGCGGGCGATCTGCGGAAGCGAGGCCGGATAACCGAATGTATCCGGCAACCACAAATTCTTCACCTCGATTCCGAATTCATCCCGAAAAAAGTTTTTGCCGTGGAGAAACTGACGGACCAGCGACTCTCCGCACGGGATATTGCAATCGGATTCAATCCACATTCCGCCGAGGAGTTCCCATCGGCCGGATCGGACACAGCTCTTCACTTTCTCGTAGAGGGCGGGATAGTGTCGTTTGACGAAGAGGTAATGAAGCGGGGATGAGGCGCCGAACACATAATCCGGATATTTCTCCAGCAAATTGATCTGGTTAGCGAATGTGCGACCGCATTTGCGGACTGTTTCCCGAACCGGCCACATATAGCCGGTATCAATATGCGCGTGTCCCAAGCCGGTCACGGTCATGGAGCTGGAACAGGCGTTGCGGGCAAGCTCGGGAGCCAGTTCGGCTCGCGCGCTTGCCACATTTTCCGTTTTTTCCAAGAAACGATCCGCCGCACGGTTGATGGCGGCAAGAATCAAATCGCCCCGGCGAGAACGGGCGGGCAAAACCTTCAGCAGGTCAAGCAGAATTTCCAGGTCGAGCGAGAGCTGCCAAACCTCCCGATTGAAGCAGCCGATCCGCATCAGGCCAGCAATAGCCATAAAGTTGCCATAAGGGCAATTTTCTTCTAATTCCGGATCGCTGTCCGGCAGGAGCCCATGGACGACGTTCCCCGCCGCCTCTACCGAGAATTCGACCCGGTGGTCGGCGGGACAATTGGGTAGCTGATAAATTTCCTTGCGAAAATCGGGACCGAGCAACGAGCCCGCGCTAAAAGCAAAAATCGGCGTACCGTCCCGATCGAACAACAACGCCTCTCCGCCCAGATTAAGGTGAAGGGCCAACTGCCGCTTCGACCAGTCGGACGGGATGTCCGCCCGGAGCCGGAACCAGCCGGATTCCCAGGCTCCGCCCCAGGTTTCCCCCTCGGCAATCGGACGGTACTCCCCTTCGTTCCGTAGGTGAAATGGAACCGGTTCCACGGAACGGAACACCTCTGCCTGCAGCGGAATGTTTTTTCCCAGGATGTGGCGTGACACGCGTTCCTGAAATTTCATGGAACGCTCATAATAATAATCGTATTCGCGTTGCAGCATTTTTACTGAAACTCCCTATTGAATGGTTTTCTTCTTTTCATGACTTGAAGGCGAAACGAGAAGCGGTAAGACTTCTTTGACGCTTCATATTGCGGAAGCGTCTGCGGGCCGCAGGAGCCGGTGCCGAGTCCGCGCTGAATCAGGTCGAGCGTTACGATTGTTTCCGGGCGCGGCACGAGTTCACTGGGATGCAGGGCGTTCTGCAAGTCGTGTGGTGTGTAGTGGCTTACGCCGAACTCGAACAGGGGCTCCCCTTGAATTCGGATGACATGGCCGGGGGATTCGAGGATCAGCTCCCGCGTGTCCGTACGATTCCCGTTCTCCTGCGGCACCACATAGCCCGCTTCGAAATTGCCCGTCGCTGTTCCCGTGTAGCGGCCGACTTGCGCCGCCCGGCGGCGGTCGATGTAATTTTCCCACGGGCCGCGCCCGAACCATTCGAAATGTTCAAATCCGGGCGCGAACGACGCGATCACGCCGATGCGCGGCAGAGTCGGGAACGTCTCCGGAATTTCATAATTTTGTTCGAAACGGAACATGCCGTCAGCTTCCGCCGAAATGCGCTGCCGGAACACAATCACCCCCGCCGTCGACTCATAGTAATAGATTATCTGTAAATCGTTTTCGAGCTTTCGCTTGATACAGCGCAGCCGGTCCAGTCCTGCCGTCAGCCACAATCCCAGCGGTTTCTGTTCCTGGCCGGTCCAACCGCGTACGCCGTCGTTGTCGGTGGAGGCCCGGAAGAGGTTGCAGGAAAAGGCGTCGGCAATCAGGATTTCTCCCCCCGTGGAAAGCGTTATGCCTCCCGCTTTACCGATCCGTAACTCAGCATCTCCGATTTTCAGGAAATCCCCGCCTTGTTTCACCGGAAAGATTTCCGAATGAAGCGGACATGCCTTTACCGGAACCGCCGCCGTCAATTCGAACTGATTGTGCGCCAG
>CAKUKT010000365.1 GCA_934663655.1 uncultured Victivallaceae bacterium | reverse complement strand
GGATCATGGAGATCCAGCGGATTGTGGAGAATCGTTCCTGGCGGGAAGTCTCCACTCCGGGACAGCTTTCCAGGTACGACGTTGCTCCGGCCTACGCGCAGTTTCTGCGTTCGTTTGCCCGGCTCGACCGGAAGCTCAAGGTGGTGGTGGACTTCGCCAACGCGATGGGACTCTACGAGATCGCCGGGATCCGCGACCTCTTTGAAATCGTACCGATGTACGACACCCTTGACGGCAGCTTCCCCAACCACGAAGCCAACCCGCTCAAGAGTGAAACCCTCACCGCCATCCGCAAACGGGTCGTCGAGGAAAAAGCCGACTTCGGCGCCGCCTTTGACGGTGACGCCGACCGCTGCGGTTTCATCGACGATTGCGGCGAAATCATCCCGATGGATCTTTTCACCGCGCTGATCGCCCAGGACATTCTGTCGCACGGTCCGGCGACGATCCTCTACGACCTGCGCAGCAGCCGGGCGGTTCGGGAATGCATCGAAGCCAACGGCGGCAAAGCGATTCAATCCCGGGTTGGTCATGCGTTCATCAAGGCGCAGATGCGCGAGAACGACGCGGTGTTCGCCGGTGAACTCTCCGGCCACTACTATTTCAAGCAGAACTTCACCGCCGAATCGCAGGGGCTGGCCTTCATCATGCTGGCCAATCTGATCTGCAAGCGCAACCAGCCGGTTCACGAACTGGTCGCACCGCTGCGCAAATACGCCTCGAGCGGGGAAATCAATTCCCGGGTCGCGGACGTTGCGCCGATACTCGACGCGATTCGCGCCCGGTACGCCGACGGCCATCTGTACGAGCTGGACGGGGTGAGCGTCGAATATCCGACCTGGTGGTTCAACGTGCGGGCGTCGAACACCGAGCCCCTGCTGCGGTTGATCGTCGAAGCCGACCCGCCGGAACTGATGGCGGAGAAGCGCGACGAACTGCTCAAACTGATCCGCGGCTGAAACAACACCGGCAGCCGACTATGGTGGAACTGCTGGATATCTACGACGACGCGGGACACCGCATCGGTCTGGCAACGCGCCGGGAATGTCACGGCAACCCGGCGCTGCTTCACCGTACCGCCCATGTGGTGGTGATCAATTGTGCCGGGGATCGGCTGCTGCTGCAGAAGCGTTCGGCGGCCAAGGATATTCAGCCGGGCAAGTGGGATACCGCCGTCGGCGGTCACCTTGACGCCGGCGAGGATTACGAAACCGCCGCCCGTCGGGAACTTGCCGAGGAACTCGGGATCACCGATCCCGGGGAACTCATACACCTCTTCGACACCCGGATCCGCAACGATATTGAATCGGAGGATGTGCGGGTGTTCCTGGCCCGTCTGGACGGGCCGTTTGTTTTCGCGCCGGAGGAGATCGACGAAGTGAGATTCTTCTCCCCGGGAGAACTCGCCTGTCCGGACAATCTGGCTGATTTCACGCCCTGCCTGATCGCCGAAATCGCCCGTCTGCGGGAAGCAGGGGTGATCCCTCTTGCCGACTGAAAATCCGACACGTAACCGGGACGGCGGAGGAAACTGTTTCCCGGCCAACATGAGCAACATCTTCTCACATCCCGACCGCAACATCTCACTGCTGCTGCGCTACAATTTTTTCATGTCGCTGACGCTGGCGGTGCTGGCGAATTTTCAGCTTCAGGATCGATTGCTGCTGCGGATGGGATTTGAGGCCGAACGTTTCGGGGCAATCAAGAGTATGATGTTTCTCGCTCCGGCGCTGATCTATCAGCTGGCGCTGCCGCTGCTGCATCGCGCCGATCCGGTGCGGTTGTGTGTGAACTCCTACGCCCTGCGCACCATCCTGCCCTGTCTGCTGCCCTTTTTCGCCATTGTCTGTACCGATCTCAACACGCTTGAAATCGTGACCATGGCGGTTTTTGCGATCTGCTACACCGCGGCGGCATTTGCGAACAACACGCTGGCGGTGATCTATCGCCATTCCCTGCCGGCACGGCAATTCAACGAACTTACTGCGAAAATTTTTCTCTACTTCAACCTGCCGCTGCTGGTGGTGGTGTTTCCGGTGGCGTGGATATTCACCCTGGTGGAATGGCTGCCGCGCCCCTGGTTTCTGCTGGTTTTCGGCGTCACGCAGGTAGTGAGCGTGCTGTTTGAACTTCCGGCGATCAAGGCGCTCCGGCAGCTCAAACTTGCTGACTACAGCGGCGGAACCAAACCACCGCGTTTCCGGGAGATGATACGTCCGCTGTTCAATCCCGCCTACCGGCGCTTTCTCGGTTTCGCCGCGCTGCGCAACTTTCTTGCCGGAATGCTGGGAGCGTTCTTTTTCGTCTACCTCTACACCGAACGCAACTGGACCACCTTTGACGCGGTACTGTGGGGGACACTCCTCGCCGGAGCCGGACTGGTGATCAGTCTGCCTTTCGGCCGCCTGGCCGATCACATCGGTTATCCGGCGAGCTTTCTCATTCTGAACCTGCTCCTGGTCGTCGGCACCGGCATACTTGGTTTCGGAGCCGCATCTCCGTGGCTGATGG
>CAKUKT010000364.1 GCA_934663655.1 uncultured Victivallaceae bacterium | reverse complement strand
GTCAACAGCCGCGCCGCGTGTTCAATCCGGCGGCGGATGATTGCCGCCGAAATGGTTTCGCCGTGAACCCGGGCGTAAATTCTGCCGAGGTAGTCGCGGTTGCAGTGGAGCATCCGGCTGATCGAGTCCGGGGTGATCGCTTCGAGCGCGTGCAGATTGATGAAATGTTCGGCTTCCACCACCAGCGGGGTTCGTCCGCTGCTGCTGACGTCGGCGGCGGGGGAGCGGCTGAGCTCCTTGAACATCAGTTTCAGGAGCAGTTTGAATACTTCCGGATCGGGTTCGGGACGGCTTTGTTCGGCCAGAAAGAGCTGCGCGTATTCGGCCAGCGGACTTCTCCGGGAGGTTCGCCCATGACTCGGCAGCTGGTCGATGATCGTCTCCCAGCCCCGGAAATGGAGCCAGAAAAAGGAGAGGTTGCCGGGGTAATCCGCCGCACCGCCGTGTCGGCGGCCGCGCCGCAGCAGCAGCCACTCCCCCTCGCGGACGAGAAAACGCTGCTCCTCCTCAAAGATATCCAGTTCACCGTGCAGCACGATGATCAACTCATCGCTGTCGATCACCCGTTCGGGATGGCGCCCCCGCCCCCGGGAGATGAACTTCCCCGCGTTGAAAACCTCTCCATCCATGATGATGCTCCGGCGGCCGAAAGAGCTTTATCCGGCTTCTTCCGCCGCCGGGAAACAATTCAGTCGTCGAGTTCGCCATCCTCAAGCCCGAGCGGCAACGCCGCCGGCCGGGCGCAGGTGGTTTGAAGTTCGACGCGGCGGCCGAGCTGGCTCGACTTGTCGAAGGAGAGCATGATCTCCAGCACGTGGTTGGCCAGCTCACCGGACGCACGGTGCGCGCGCCCCGAACGAAGCGCGTTGATCATATCGGCCGCACCGATACTCCGGGAATTGGCGGTGTAACCGTGCGAAAGCGGGCACTCCTGCCAATCCGCGCCTTCGCCGCGGCTGATTCGGACCGGGCCGCCGAAGGTGTTGGGATCCGGAACCTGAAGCGAACCCTCGGTACCGTAGATTTCAATCGGAGCGTGTCCGTGTTTGTAGACTTCAAAGCTGGTGATCACCGTGATGATCGCTCCCGAACAGAACTCCACCACGCCGGTGAGATGGGTCGTCACATTGACCGGATAGATGTGCGGCACCGTCTCCGGACCGCCGACGCGGCTGTCGGCAAATTTCGCGGTGACCGCGGTCACGCTCCGGGCCGGTCCGAGCAGATTGACCAGCGAGGTGATGTAATAGGGGCCGAGGTCGAGCATCGGACCGGCACCGTAATCGTAGAAGAAGGGCGCGTGCGGCCACTTCTCCGGACCTCTTCCGAGTACGATCGCCGTGCCGGCGACCGGGCGGCCGATCCAGCCGTCATCGATCAGCTTGCGGGCGGTCTGCTGGCCGCCGCCGAGGAAGGTATCCGGGGCGCAGCCGACCCGCAATCCCTTTTCCGCAGCGCACTTCATCACCTTGGCGGCGTCGGCGGCGTCAACGCCGAAGGGCTTCTCGGAATAGGCATGCTTGCCGGCGTTGAGCGTCTTGAGCGCGATCTCGGAATGAGCGAGCGGCGGCGTCAGGTTAAGCACCACTTCGATTTCCGGAACCGCCAGCAGTTCGTCCACACTCATCGGTTTCACTCCGAAAGCCTCCCCTTTCGCTTTGGCGCGAGCGGGATCGCTGTCGGCGCAGGCGACCACTTCGAGGTTGTGAAAGCGTTTCGCCGCGTTGAAGTAGGTGTCGGAGATCATTCCGCAGCCGATAATGCCGATTTTACTTTTTTTCATAAAAATTTTCCTTTTCTCAACAGCGGCTCTGCCCGCCGGTTTGTGGTTATTCCTTGCAAATAGCCGGTATGGGATATACTTTATAACAGAAGGAATTTTTTTCAATTAACCAAAACTATTATTTTTTACCCCCGATTATGAAAAACGGCAATTCCCGGCTGCACCTTGAGTACGCGTCGCTTTACAGTGCTCCCGCCAACCAGACGGTCAACCCCTACACGATCAAACCCGGTACCGAAATCATTGAAATACTTACCGGTGGCCGGGTGATTTTCACCACTCCGGACGGTCGCGAGGAACTCTTCGGCCGGGGAACGATCTTCTGGCACATCGCCGGGGAAACCACCATCCACCGTTTCCCCCCCGGTGAACCCTACCGCTGTCTGGCGGTACTGTTCCGGGTACCGGATGATCAGCCGCGCAAGATTCCGCGGGTCTCCCACTGGCCGGGGGATTTCGACCTCGATGAGGTGGTGACCCAGGCGATGCGCCGGAGCCACGATGAAACCATCGATCGAGAACTCTGGGGAGATTTTTTCTATCGGAAACTTCAGTGGATCGCCTATACCGGCAACCGGAGAACCTCCGCCAATACGCTGCCGACGCCACTGCTGCGGGCGACCGCCGCGGTGAAAAACGCCAGAGATTCCGCGTTCGATGTCGGCGCGATGGCGGCGGCGGCAACTATCAGCGAGGCCTATCTCTACGCGCTTTTCAAGCGTCATCTCAACACTTCCCCCCAC
>CAKUKT010000363.1 GCA_934663655.1 uncultured Victivallaceae bacterium | reverse complement strand
CATTCGGGACGCAGGACATCAAACTCATTCCTCGGGACGCATGATGAATTGCAGCGTCATCGCCGAAGGCGGCGTCGGTATCCGGTCGAGTACTGACAGCAGCCGTTTGACCGAGTCATCCATTGCGGCAACCCCGCTGCCGCGGACTATCCGACCGGAACGGACCCGTCCATCCGCAGCGATTTCCAGCTCGATCAGCACTTCGGGAAGTTGGTTGCCGAGCAGGGAGCGCGGCGGAGCGACCCAACGGGTTTTGAGGTAACGTCCAGCGGTGGCGAGGTAACGGTCAAGCGCGGCGTCCCGCCCGCCGCCGGGGGTGCGGTTGTCGGCTTTTCCGGCGGCCTGTCCGGTGTTTCTGCCGCCGATCGGCACGTTGGGGTTATAATTTTTTCCGCCGCCCTGGTAGACCTGCTGCTGTGCCTCTCTGACGTTGCTGGGTCGGGAAGAGCCACTCCTCGTGCCGGACTTCGGCTTCGGTTTCGCGGCCGTTTTGGTGGCCGGCTTCGGATTCGACTTGGTGGTGCTTTTCGGTTTCGGCTTCGGCTGGGGCTTGGGCTGAGGCTTGGGCTCAACTTTCGGCTCCGTCCGGGGAGCCGTGACCTTCGGCTCGACCACGTTTTTGCGTTCCGGTTTCGGTTCGACCTTCGGCTCTGCCGCCGGTTCCCGGCCGTCGGGACGGGTGCGCTCCGGGTTGCCCACTTCCGGAGCATGCGATAACTCCCGGCCACCGATCTTGACCCGAAACGCATTGACCTCCGGCGGAGCGAAGTAGTCGGCAATCACCACCAGCGCCAGCGGTCCGAGAATCACCGCCATGTGCACGATCAGCACCGGCACGAATATCCCGGTGCGCCGGGCGGCGGACGACTTCGAAGCCGGATGAGGTGGAGCAGCCGAGTTCACCTTATTTTCCCTCCGCCTGGGTAACCAGCGTCACATCCACGAAACCACTGCCGCGGATCTCGGCCATAAGTTCAATAACCGCCTTGTAGCTCTGTTCGCCGTCGGCGCGGAGCAGCAGTTCAAGTTTCGGATTGGCCTGGCGCAGCGCGCGCAGCCGCTCGATCAATTCTTCGCGGGGGACGACATCCTTGTCGATCATGACGGTGCCGTTTCTGGTCAGGGTGATGCTGCTGAAGTTCTCGGTCGGCAGTTTGTCAGAATTCATTTCCGGCGGATTGATCGACGTACCGTATTCCATCAGCGGCATGGTGATCATGAAGACGATCAGCAGCAGAAAGGTGAGGTCGAGCAGCGGCGTCACGTTGATCTGATCGATTGCCGTCATCTGGGAACGATTGCGTTTGCGCCGACGCATTTTCGATTACTCCTCAATGCGTTCGGGAGCACGCCGGTCGAACTCAAGCTGTTCGAGCTTGAGCTTGACCATGAACTCCTCGGTGAAATTGTCCATGGCGACGGTAAGCTGGCGAATCGTCGAGGTGAGCAGATTGTATCCGACCAGCGAAGGGATCGCGACCACCAGTCCGGCAACCGTAGTCAGCAGTGCTCCGGCGACCCCGGGAGCAAGCGCGGTGAAGTCGGATTTTCCGGCGGCGGCGATACCGCAGAATGCGAGCATCACCCCCCACACCGTGCCGAAAAGGCCGCAGAAGGGACTGACGCTGACCAGCGTCGCCAGCACCCCGATACGGGTTTCGAGTTCCTGAATCTGTCCGGAAACCTCGCTCTCGAGCACCGCTTCAATTGCGTTGTACTGCGCTTCGGAGAGTTTGATCGGGGCGGCGGTTCCGGTCGAACCGAACCGGCTCAACGGAGCCTCTTTTTCGTAAAGTTCGAGCAGCTTGTCGACGCCGGCGCAGTAGATGGTGCCGAGCGGCCCGGGATCACGCTGAACCTCCCGGGCCAGCGAAGGGTTGGCGATATTTCCGGAGTTGGCCCGGAAACGGACAAGAAACCGGCGGGAAAGCCGTTTGGCCCGGCTCAGCGACATCCATTTGTCGAGCATGACGGTCCAGGTGAGCACCGAGCCCACCAGCAGGAACACCACGATCCCCTTGCCGAGCGCGTCACTGTTTTCGAAAGCGTAATATACACCCGGCGACGAGGCGCCGATCAACCAGATGAATGACATTACCGAAGTTCTCCCGTGTCAAAGAGGTATTGATAGATTTCGTCCGGAGAGCCGGATCGTCCGGAAATTTCCCGCCCTTGATACCGTTATTAATATAAAACGGGAAAAGTCATTCTGCAAGATGAAAACCGACAGCGGCGCCATTTTGTGAACAACTTTTCCGAACGGCAGTACTGGAACGGCAATGGCACTCAAATCTCGTCGAGTTTCACGATTCTTCTTTCCGCGGCGGAACGGATCGCCGCAAAGGCAACCCGGGTGGCGAGTACCGCATCGTTGACGTCGCAGACCCGCGGTCCGGTCCCGCGGATTTCGTCCGCGAAACGCTCGATGGCGCGAAAATGGCCCTTGTCCGGTTCGGCGCCGAACTGGAGCAGCGGATCGCCGGCGGCGGCGGCTTCGGCACACGCTGCCGCGCGTTTGGCCAGCCAGCCGGAGAT
>CAKUKT010000362.1 GCA_934663655.1 uncultured Victivallaceae bacterium | reverse complement strand
ATGCCGGCTGAGGTGCGGAGCCGGGACGGCGGAGAGTCCGGAGTGGCGCTGATTACGGTGCTGGCGTTGCTGGCCACCCTCGGCATTCTGACCGCGACGGTGATTGCTTCAAGTTTGTATCTGGCGCGCGGTGCGGAAAGTGCGATGAAGCGTTCCCGCGCCTTTTACCGGAGCGAGAGTGCGTTCAATCGGGCCGCCTTTTATCTGCGGCGCGACCGGGCCGCCTGGCCGGAACGCCGGCTCGGCGAATATGATTATTCGCTGCGCAGCAGCTTTGACCGCTTCATGGCCGACGGTCTCGAACACCGGCTCACGGTTGACGGAGTGGAATTTCGCGTTGTGATCACCGATGCGATGGTCGGAATGCCGATCGCGCCCGCCGCGGATTTCGCCGACCGGCTCCGACAGGCATGGAATGAACGCGAACGTTTCCGGGATCCGGATCTGGAGACCAACCGGCGGTTCAGTCGTTTTCTGGACAAATTGACCGATTATCTTGACACCAACAGTTTCAAGCAGCTCGACGGCATGGAGGAAGAGGAGTATCTGAAACTCGGTCGTTCACAGCTGCCGCGCAACGGTGCCCCGGAATACGTGGGGGAGTTTCTCTACATTCCCGGCGCGGAGGAGTTTTTGTTCACCGGGGGGCCGGAGTGGTTGCCGGAACTGCTGCCGCCGGCTCCGCGCGGCCTGTCCGAACTCGTCGAAAGGGTGTCGCTGTTCAGTTCGCCGATCGAGGATATCGGGATCAAGGCGGAGCTGTCGGACCGGGAGATGGACAAGGTGACCGAGGCACTGGAACAATTCCGCGCGAAACGGCGGCCGCTGAACCGTTATCTCGAAACGGGAATCCAGGAGAAGTTCGTGGACCTCGTGGAAAGCACCGAATCCGGGGTGTACCGCATCGAAGTGACGCCGCTCGACCCTGCCGCCGCTCCGCGGCTGCGGGCAACGCTGGTACCGGCCGACGGCGCGAGGTTCGTCAACTTCTACGAAGTGCTGGTGGAGTGAATCAGCGCAGCTTCAACGTCGCCAGCGCCATCAGCGCGAAAACGCCCGCCAGAATCCAGAAGCGGACGACGATCTGAGTTTCCCGCCAGCCTTTGCGTTCGAAGTGGTGGTGAATCGGCGCGCAGAGGAAGATCCGTTTGCCGGTCAGTTTGAAGGAGGCCACCTGCAGAATCACCGAGACCGCCTCCAGTACGAAAACTCCGCCGACCAGCAGCAGCAGCAGTTCCTGGCGCACCAGCACCGCGAGCATACCGACGCCGCCGCCGAGCGCGAGGCTGCCGGTGTCGCCCATGAACATCGACGCCGGCGGGCAGTTGTGCCAGAGAAAACCGATACAGCCGCCGCAGAGCGCCGCCGCGTAGACCACCGCTTCTTCCGCACCGGAGATGAAGGGGATGTTCAGGTAGGCGGCGAAATATTTATGCCCCATCAGATAGGCGAAAACCGCATAGGTCAGGGTACAGAAGATCGTGCATCCGGTGGCCAGTCCGTCTTTGCCGTCGGTCAGGTTGACCGCGTTGGAGGAGCCGACGATCACCACCGCCGCGAAGATCATGGTGACCCATACTCCGGGTTCGAAGGGATCTTTCACAAAGGGGATCCACAGCTGGGTTAAAAAGGGGGAAAGCCGCGGCGCCGACGCAAACCCCCACAGTACCGCTGCCGCGACCACGAACTGCCCGAGCAGTTTGAGTTTGCCGGGAAGACCGTCGCGCCGTTTGAACCGGACCTTGAGAAAGTCGTCGATGAAGCCGATCGCCGCGAAACCGAAGGTGCCGCCGATCAGCGCCAGCGGAATCGGTTGCGGCACCGCCGTCCAGAGCAGCGAGGAGACCAGTACGCCGCCGATCAGCAGCAGCCCGCCCATGCACGGGGTGGAGTTTTTGTCCTTGTCGATAAATTCGTCGGGAATCAGTCCGCGGTAGCGTTCGGCGGACTGGGCGTTGAAACGGCGCAGCAGCGCCGCAGTCCGGGATCCGAGCAGAATCACCAGCAGAAAGCTGGTCAATGCCGCCCCTCCCGCGCGGAAAGTCACATAGTCAAAGAGCCGCAGGGTGGGGAATGTGGCGGTAAATTCGGATAGATAGTAAAGCATTGTGACACTACACCGGGGGTTGCGGGGTTCAAGCTGAAAACGTCCCGCCGGACCGCCGTTCGGGCAGCCGGAAAGACGGGATTATTTGTCCGCGTTAAAAATAGCTCCGACCGGATGATATTGCAATCGGGAAAATGAAAAAAAATTACAAAAAAAAACCGGTTCCGGAGGAGGACCGGAACCGGGGTCCCGGCGGGGAGAAGCGCCGCCGGAAAATTATCCTCAGGGCCGCCAGAAGGCTCCTTCGACGAAGCAGGTCGGACGTTCCTTGGTGATATTGTAGTAGACGCTGAACACCCGGCCGTCATCGAGTTCGATCGACACCGGGTAACCGAGGTCGGTATTGATGCCGTTGTTCTGGATCACATATTCTTTGTCGATGTCCCAGGTCAGACCGCCGTCGCGGCTGACGCAGGCGCGAACCCCGTAGGGGTAGTAGCG
>CAKUKT010000361.1 GCA_934663655.1 uncultured Victivallaceae bacterium | reverse complement strand
GGCGGATGCCGGTCGTGGCCGAGGGCGGCGCTGGCTGTTACATTGTGATGCCGATTCACCTTAGTCCCAAATTCAATCCACAAACCAACAAGGAGGCAAGCAAAATGGAAACGAACGAAATCAAAGAAACCGACTCCCGCCGGGAGTCTGCAAACGAAGCTACCGACCCGATGGAGGAGCTGAATCACGGGATCGACGAACTGCGAGGAAAACTCAAGCTGCTGCTCGACGAAACCGGCGTGCTGACTCGCAAGGTCAAAGAAGCCGTGCTCAAACAGAAGCAGAAAGAGCGGGATTTCATCCTCGCCAAGCGCGCCATCGAACGAATCAAGATGGCGATCTGACCACATCGATAAAACAAACATACAACCGAAGAGACGGAAGCTTGGCCGCTTCCGTCCCTTTTCATTTATGGAGGTGAAATGATGTTGAAACTCAATGCGTCGTATTCGAAGAAGGTTCCGGCCGGGGAAGAGTATTCGAGCCAGAGCTTTCATGCGTCGGTCGAGGTCGAACTTCCGGACGGCTTGTCTGGTGAAGCTCTCCAAGCTCGAATTCATGAGACGTTCGATCTCGTACGGAATTCGGTGGAAGCGGAACTGCATGGAAATGTCCCTCGTAATTGTGAGGGGTATTCCGCCGCAGAAGAGCGCAAAACCGCGTCGCAGGGCAACCGGGCAGCGGGGCGTCAGAACGATGTTCCGGCAAGTCCGAAACAGCTCTCGTACCTGCTCGATCTTGCCCGTCAGCGTGGAGTGACTCCGCAGCAGATCGCCGCACAGCATGGCGTGCCGGACGTGCGGCAGCTGAGCAAACGGCAGTGTTCGGAACTCATCAACAGCTGGAGGGCGGCATGATGGCGACTATCGATGAATTGCGGCAGGAACCGCACTGGTCTTACTCGGCGTTGAATACCTACCTCAACGTCTGTCAGCTGCAATACTTCTACCGTTATGTGGAGCAGCCCGAGATCGAACGGACTTCGGTCTGCTTCCCGTTCGGCAAGGCGTTTCACGCGGCATTGACCGCGCAGGCGTGGGAGTGTCTGATGGGGAGTTCGCTGACCCGGGAGGAGATCGTCAACCTCTTTGCGGAGTCGTTCCGGATCGAAACCGAAATCGCGCCGAATTTGATCTACAAGGAGGGCGAAAACTTCGACTCGATGATCGCGCTGGCGACCCGGATGCTCGATGCCGCACTCGCGAACTGGTCGGACTTCTACACGATCAAAGGCGTCGCGCAGGCGTTCAAAATCGACGTTCCCGGACTCAAAAAGCCGCTGATCGGCGAATGGGATTTTCTCGTACAGGACGGGCGGGATGTCTGCATCGTGGACTGGAAAACCTCCGCGAGCCGCTGGCCCGCCGGGAAAGCCGATCGCGACTTACAGGCAACCGTCTTTTCGTATGCTTACGAAAAGTTGAACGGCACGACGCCTCTTTTCCGGTTCGACGTGATCACCAAGGCGAAGAATCCGGTCTGCGAAACGCACTACACCTGCCGCGATGACTCCGCGTTCCGGCGGTTCGAATCGCTGGCGGCGCGGGTGCAGGACGCGGTAGACAAGGGCGTGTTTCTGCCGAACGAAACGAGCTTCGCCTGTGCGGAGTGTCCGTATCGGGAGCGTTGTAAATCCTGGCATTCGACTTTGGTCTACTCGCCCAGCACGAAGCGTCTGAACCAGGACGACAGGAGCTCTGAGTGCAGTGAGAAGCCGGCCTCCGCATTCAAAAAACGATAGAGATTGATGGCATAATCTGAACTCAGCTGGGCCGCAAGAGTCGATTTGCCTGAGCCATTGGGACCGGCAAGCATTCTCAGGCGCGGAGTCATCGGTTTACAGCGCTCCGATGACGCTTTCGCTGCCGTCCGGATGGATTGTTACAATCTTGTCAGCTTTGGCGACAGTAACAGACACGCCGCGCGACAAGGCGTTTTCAATCGCATGAGAACCGGCTTTCGCGGCAACATTTCGCAAGGTTTCTGTGGTGGTATCATCTGTTTCCACGGCAGAAACGACAGGAACGGTTACTCCGTTCGGCAAAGTTACTTCGGTGATTTTTGTCGGACTCATGGTGTATCCCTCCTGTTCTCTCTAATATACAATCATTTCAACAAAAAACAACAACAGGAGTAAAAGATTATGGGTTTGATGATGTCGGAAGGGAAGTTTGTCGGACGCGATGAGATCGCGCTGGTTCCGACGCCGGAAGCGACCGCGAGCTGGAAACCGGTTCCGCACAGCGACGTGATCGACGCGGTGACGGAGGTGGTCAAGGCGCACGACTGGCAGATTCTGGAAGAGCAGTACGGTCTCGCCCGCGACGGCCAGCGGATGTTCGGCGTGATGCGGATCAACCGCACGTCGAGCACGGAATGGAGCCGCTGCATCGGTATCCGCAACAGCCACGACCGCACACTGGCGCTCGGATTGAGTGCCGGATTGAGTGTCCGTGTCTGCTCGAATTTGATGTTTGGAGGGAGTACGATATTGAAACGTCGCCACACCTCCCGGATCGAACTGAACGGTCTGGTTCTGGAAGCGGTGAACGCTCTGGAAC
>CAKUKT010000360.1 GCA_934663655.1 uncultured Victivallaceae bacterium | reverse complement strand
GGGCTGACCGTTGATATCCGCCGGTTTCAGTCCGGCTTCATTACGTTGCTGGTGCGCGAACCCGACGGTATGCTGATGATTTCAAACTGTGACATCGATTTCAACTGCCAGTTCCTGTTTTCGGCGGTAACGGCGGCGGCCATGGCGGTGGAATTTATTGACGAGCATCCGTCTCTGCTCGCCGGTCTGACTGACAGTGATGATGATGAATACGATGATGACGGGGATTTCGATGAACTGAACGAACCGGAAGCGGTGGAGGAGTTGTCCGCTCACGATCGCGAAATGCTCGATCGCTGCACACAGTCGCTGGAGCAGATCCGTGATGCCGTCAACGACTATGCCGATGCGCACAACGGCGAACTCCCCGCGGCTGACGGAGCGGGTGGTTTCAAGGAATTTGAATATCCCGGCGGGGAGTTGCCCGGCTGCCCGGCGTCCGGAGACGGCGGAAAAAGCCTGATTTACCTCGGCCCGTGGAAAGCCGGGGCGAATGGCCGGCTGCCGCTGGTGATTGACCGCCCGGAGAATCATCCGGATCATTTCAATGTGCTTTATCTGGATGGTTCGGTGCGCACGCACATGCTGAACCGCCCCGGCAGTTTCAAACGGATGGCGGGTTTTCTTCATACAGTCAACGACTATTCGGAGGCGGACTTCCGAGAATTGATCCGTCGTGCCGATGCAATTGATTGTGCTTCCGGAGCAAATTGATATGAATAAATTATCCTCTTCGCGGCCGGGGCGCCGCCGTCACAGTGATGACATCCGGGATATGTCCCTGAGCGAATTTTCGCGGGTGACCGGGGTCAGAATCGAACTGCTTCGCCGTTTTCTCAATCGCAAGGCTCGGGATGCGCGGACGGAAACCTGGGATAAGATCTACCTGGCGTTGAAGCCCCATCTGCTCGGCCCGGAACCGGCCCAGGAACCGCCGCCGCGTATCGGGCCGCCGTACCGGCGACACCACGATTTGATCGCGATGGAGAGTGATCAGAAGGTGCTGCTGGATGAGTTTGCGGTGCTGCCCGATCCGATGCAGCGCAGCTTCACGGAATCGATGCTGCGGCAGGTCCCGGATGCTGCGGCGTCGGAATACGCCGCACTGACTCCGGCCGAGAACCGGATCATGGGGGTGTTTCTGGCGTTGGATGCCGAGGGGCGTTCCCGGATGATCCGGGAACTCACCCGGATTGCGATCGCGGAAGTTCGCCGTCGTCGGGCGGAACTGTTTTAAACTCCACAAAGCGGGAGGTTCCGATGGAGATTGTTCGCGAGGTCACGGTTCACGAGGGTTTTGAAGTGATCGTCTCCGGAGGAGGCGTAGCCGGAACCGCGGCCGCGGTGGCGGCCGCCCGCGCCGGAAAACGGGTGCTGCTGATCGAGAAAAATTGCGTGCTCGGCGGCCTGGCAACCTCCGGACTGATCAATCTCTTTGTGCCGATGTGCAACGGCCGGGGCCGGAAAATCATCTTCGGAATGGTCGATGAATTTGTGAGTCGGGCGATCCGGCACGGCTATGACCGTACACCGCCGGAATGGCGGGACGGGAAATCTCCAGCATCGACGACATCGCGTTATGCGGTCTGGTTTTCTCCGCAGATTTTTGCATTGGAGCTGGCGGCGCTGCTGGAGGAATGCGGCGTCCGGGTGATGTTCGACACCCGCATTACCGAAGTGGTGATGTCCGGAGGCCATTGCCGCGGCGTAGTGGTGGAGAATGTTTCCGGAGCCGGTTTTTATCCGGCTCAGGTCGTCATTGACGCGACTGGAGATGCGACGGTTCTCCACCGGGCCGGGGTTCCGACGGTTGAGGGCAGAAATTTTTTCACCTACTGCGCGCACGGCATTTCGCTGGCCTCCTGTGAGGCGGCGGTCGCCGCCGGTGATATTGCCCGGGCGGTGGCCTGGCGGTCGGGCGGGGATGCCGATCTCTATGGGCGGCGGCATCCGGAAGGAATGAAATTCTATGGCGGTGTCGACGGGGACGAGGTTTCCGAGTATCTGCTGAAAAATCAGTTGACGCTGCTTGAAAAGCTCGCTGGAGAAGATCGCCGTTCGCGGGAAATCGTCACGCTTCCGGGGATGGCGCAGCTGCGGACAATCCGGCGGATAGCTGGTGATTACACGCTGACTGTGGAGGACAGCTACCGCCATTTCGACGATTCGGTGGCGGCGATTTGTGATTTCGACCGCCGGGATTACCTGTTTGAAATCCCCTGGCGGACGATGAGGCATTCTGGGTTCGACAATCTGATTGCGGCAGGTCGGGTTACGTCTGCGGAGGGGTATGCGTGGGATGTGGTGCGGGTGATTCCGCCGGCGATACTGACCGGTCAGGCGGCGGGAACCGCCGCTGCGCTGGCGCTGGATTCCGGGCGCAACGTAGATGAGCTGGCGGTGAATGAACTTCAGTCACGACTGCGTTCGGGAGGAATGCTGATTCATTTTGATGATGCCTGGATTCCGGAGGCGGGAGCGGCGGCCGACGGCGATGGTTCGGTCCCCGGCCACATGTAGAATTAACCCGGCTTTCGGCATCATTTCAGCGCTCTTCAAGAA
>CAKUKT010000359.1 GCA_934663655.1 uncultured Victivallaceae bacterium | reverse complement strand
ACCTGCGGCAACGCTTCCGAGGCTTTGACGATGGCGGCGAAGAGTTCTTCCAGCCTGCCGAGGCGACACTTGAAGTCCTCCAGCAGCGCGGCTCCTTCGACCCGGCGCATTTCCAGGTGACGAATGCAGGCGGCCTCGACCGCACGCTCAAAGGCTTCCGCCACCTCCGGACGTTCGGCGTCGGGAGCGGCGATGGCGCAGACCCCCGGCAGTTTCGCCAACGCCTCCACCTCCACCGTTTCCGGAAGTCCGAGCCGACGACGCAACTCCAGACAGCCGGCGGCCAGCGATGAGAGTATGTCGAAATCGATCACCGGGACACCCGCGCCGCGCCCGGCCCCGTTGCGCCAGATCACCCGCAACTGAACCGAACCACGGCTGATGTAGTTGGAAACAATCCGCCTGGCAGTGGTTTCAAATCCGCTCAACTCCGGCGGCAGTGTACAGCGCACTTCGAGCTGCTTGCGGTTGACGGAGGAGAGTTCGGCGACGAAGAGCGAATCAGCGTCAATCACGCCCTCCCCCCGTCCGAATCCAGTCATACTCAACAACATAACATCAACCCCCTACTCTGAGGTTCAGAGCATGATGTCGCCGGAAACAAATTCGTTCCGGTCCATCAGTCCGGCGAAATTGATTTTCCAGCCGGCAATATTTTTCGGAGGAGCCATGCCGCAGAACACAATCATCCGTTCCGGCTGATCCGGCGAGGGCCAGGCGATTGAGATTTGAACTTGCGACGCCAGCGTTTTCTGCACAGCGGCGATTTCCTCTTCGCTGAGTTTTCCCTCCGGGTTGAGATTGAGTTCAAAAGCGGTGTCGGCAATCACCGGCTTCTGAAATCTCACCGCGTTCAATTCGGCGCTGGAAAGCTGTTCGAAGAGATTATCGAGCGTGTATTGCCGGGCAGTGGCGATCGCCCGCTCCTCCAAAGGAATTTCAACCGCGAAACGTTTACGGATCAGCCGCTTCGGGTGCCAGTACTCCATGTTGCCGCCGGAAGCTCCATAGACAAGATAATTCTCCTCCCGACCGGGAATTATCCAGCACACGCAGATCTGTTGTTGTTCGCTGTTCAGTCGTTCATCCTCGCGACGACGAGACGCGTCCCCGACGATCGGTCCGGTCAACAGCACCGGATCGTGGAACTTCACATAGTACATCTCCTCCGTGGAGAGCTCGGGGGCGTGTTTGAGCAGATAGTCCCGCGCTTTTTCCACGGCGCGGTTCTGATAATACTCGTCCGACTGACATCCGGCCACGACGCAGAACAGCGCCGCGCCGAAAATCAACGCTGAAAATCTCTTCACCATTTTAACCACTCCGTTAAACCGCCGATCTGATGAAAAAGCACCTGCACTCATATTTTTCTCCATCCGGACACCATCGAAACCTCAGCCATCCGAACTAACTACTTGCTGTTCTTCAAATATGCTTCGATGAAACGATCGATATCACCGTCAAGCACCCCGGAGGTGTCGCTGGTTTCCACTTCGGTTCGCAGATCCTTGACCATCTGGTAAGGCTGAAGCACATAACTGCGGATCTGGCTTCCCCAGCCGTTGTCCATCTGCTGGCCGCGGGCGGCGTCAGCGGCATCCCGACGTTTGGACTCCTCCAGTTCGTACAGCCGCGCTTTCAGCATTTTCATCGCGGTGGCGCGGTTCTTGTGCTGGGAACGTTCATTCTGGCAGCAGACGACGATACCGGTCGGCAAATGGGTGATGCGCACCGCGCTGTCGGTGGTGTTCACGTGCTGTCCACCGGCACCGCTGGAGCGGTAGGTGTCGATCCGGAGCTGGGATTCGTCGATTTCGATTTCGATATCGTCGTCGAGCTCCGGAAACACCTCCACCGAAGAGAAGCTGGTGTGCCGCCGCGCGTTGCTGTCGAAGGGACTGATCCGCACCAGCCGGTGAACCCCGCGCTCCCCCTTGAGATAGCCGTAACCGAACTCTCCGGTGACATGGAGCGTCACACTCTTGATGCCGGCCTCTTCCCCGGGCTGCAGATCGATCACCTCGTCCTTCCAGTTTTTGCGTTCGAAATAACGTCGGTACATCCGCAACAACATGCTCGCCCAGTCACACGATTCGGTGCCGCCGGCGCCGGCGTGGATCGACAGATAGAAATTGTTGCGGTCGAACTGGCCGGAAAGAAAACTCATCACCTCCAGCTGATCGAGTTCCCGGAGCAGTTTCCTACCGTCTTTTTCACATTCGGCGGCGAAATCCTCATCCTCGGCGGCGAGTTCCAGTCCAACCGCCAGATCCGCGATGCCCGATTCAATCCGCCGGTAGGGTTCAATCACGTTGCGGCACGCCGACAGCGCGGCCACCGTGGCCTGGGCCTCCTCCTTGTTGTCCCAGAAATCCGAAGCGCTCATCTTTTTTTCGAGCTGCCGGAGTTCCTCCCGCCGTTCCTCGATATGCAGGAAATCCCCGAGCACGGAAAAGCGCCGGTCAAGTTCCCGTTGTTGCTGCTGAAGTTCTTCAATGGTCATCAGTTTATTTTCTCCCGCGTGAATGGCGGAACGTCCCGCGACGCCCTCCATCTGACGCTTTGTTTTCTAC
>CAKUKT010000358.1 GCA_934663655.1 uncultured Victivallaceae bacterium | reverse complement strand
TGCGGAGCCGTCCCATGTTGGCGAGCATCAAGCCGAGACTGAGGATCCCCTGTCCGCCGAAACCGCTGACCCGGACGCGGAGTTCCCGGTCGAAGATCGGCGAAGTATTGCGGAAATCCGCCGCCACACCGGTATTGAGCTTTTGGGGGAAGAGCATCTCCCGCACGGTTTCCTGATCGCGGATCGGCGCGGGAGGCAGTTCGCCCACCGGCAGTTCGGCGGAGCGGTCGCGCAGTTTGCCGAGCGGGAAGAAGGTGGTCATCTTCTCTTCGATGAAGTTATTGACCTGTTCGGAACTCATCTTGAGGTTGACCGGACAGGGAGAGAGCACCTCGACCAGCGAGAAGCCTTTGCGGTCGCGCAGGTTCTCGACCGCCTTGAAGACCGCTTTGCGGGCGGCGGTGATGCGGGCGGTGGTGGTGAGGGCGACCCGTTCGATGTAGATCGGCGCCTCCAGCGCGTTGACGATTTCGCACACCCGCATCGGGAAGCCGTCGGTGGCGGTGTTGCGTCCGTAAGGGCTGGTCATCGTCTTCTGTCCGGGCAGGGTGGTCGGAGCCATCTGGCCGCCGGTCATGCCGTAATTGGAGTTGTTGACGAAGAAGACCGTCATGCGTTCGCCGCGGTTGGCCGCCTGGATGAACTCATTGAAGCCGATTGCGGCGAGGTCTCCGTCTCCCTGGTAGGAGATTACGAACTTTTCCGGTTCCGCCCGTCCGGCGCCGGTACCGACCGCGGGAGCGCGGCCGTGCGGGACGGAGATGCTGCCGCAGTTGAAGTAGTAGTAGGCGAAAACCGCGCAGCCGACCGGAGCGATGAGATAGGTCTGCTCCCGGATGCCGCAGCGGTCGATCGCCTCGGCGATGAGCTTGTGGAGAATGCCGTGACCGCAGCCGGGGCAGTAATGCATATTTTTCTTGATCGGCCCCGGGCGGCGTTCAAAGGTGTCGAAAAAGACCGGGGAACGGCCGAATTTAACTTTTTCACTCATTTCTGTATCTCCTTCCAGAGCGCTCTTGCCGCTTCGCAGACCTCTTCGCAGCTGGGGACGTTGCCGCCCATCCGGTTGAAAAGGTGAACGGGAACGCGGCATTCGGCGGCGAGTTTCACATCTTCGATCATCTGGCCGGCGCTGAGTTCGACCGAGAGCAGCGCTTTAACACGGCCGGCGTCAACTACATTTTTGATCGCGTTGACGGGGAAGGGGTAGACCATCTGCGGCCGGATCAGACCGGCTTTGATTCCCTCTTCGCGCAGCCTGGCCACGGCGCCGTGGGCGATCCGCGAACAGATACCGTAGGCGACGAGAACGAGTTCAGCATCCTCGGTCATGAACGATTCGGAACGCTGTTCTTCGGCCTCGATCCGGCGGTATTTGTCCTGAAGTTTGTGGTTGATCGCCTCCAGGTCGTTGTATTCCATGTAGATCGAGGTGATGATATTGGCCTGGCCGTTCACGTCGCGGCCCATCTTCCACTCCGGATCATAGTTGTAGACGACCGGTTCGGGAAGTTCCACCGACTCCATCATCTGGCCGATGACGCCGTCGGCCATCACATAGGCGGGCATCCGGTACTTCTCGGCCATCGCGAAGGCCCCGAAGGCCATGTCGCACATCTCCTGCACCGAATTGGGCGTGAAGACCAGACAGTGGTAACTGCCGTGTCCGCCACCCTTGACCAGCTGGAAGTAGTCGGCCTGTTCCGGACCGATATTGCCGAGACCGGGGCCGCCGCGGGTGATGTCGAGGATCAGGCAGGGCATTTCGTAGGCGGCGAGGTAACTCACTCCCTCCTGCTTGAGACTGATGCCGAGACCGGAACTGCCGGTCATCGCGCGGCGGCCGGCGGCGGCCGCGCCGATCACCATGTTGATTGCACCGATTTCCGATTCCGCCTGAATGAAGGTGCGGTTGAGTTTGGGGAAGAGCAGGGCGGCGGTGTGGGCGATTTCGCTGGCCGGGGTGATCGGATATCCGAAGAAACAGTCACAGCCGGCGAGCAGAGCGCCGTAGACGGCGGCTTCGTTGCCCTTGAGCAGCAGACGGCGATTGTATTCCATGATGCTTACTCCTCGATTTCAAAGATGGTTATCGCGCCGGGTTCCGGGCACTGGTAGAAGCAGGCGCCGCAACCGACGCAGGCTTCGGGGGTGACGGTTTCGACCGCCACGTATCCCTGGATATTGATTTCGGAACCGGGTTTGATCAGGGATTTCGGGCACGCCGGAATACAGCGGGCGCAGCCTTTGCATTCGTCGGCGCTGATCCGGATGCGGAACTTTTTCGCAGCCATTTTCTGTAGTCTCCCGACTTTCGTGTTGACAGATGTGAAAGCGTTGTTGCTTAATAAATATATTCTTTTAATATACATCGTCGGAGTGGTTTTTTCAATCATTCATTGTCCGAGGAGATGGAGGTAGTGGCGTCAAGATGACTTTTTGGTAAAAATTGCCGACAATTTGTGAAATTTTTTGAAAAAATTGCCGACATCTCTTGACATTTAAGAAAAATTGCCTATAATAATGTTCCGTGAATGAATTTTAATGCAGAGGGTACAAACTATGAGTACAGTGGCTGAC
>CAKUKT010000357.1 GCA_934663655.1 uncultured Victivallaceae bacterium | reverse complement strand
GGAGCTTCCGCAGCCGCCTCGGCAGGAGCCTCGGTCGCCGCACTCTTGCGGGTGCGCGGTTTGGATTCGCGCTTGGTCTCGCCTTCGCCCTCGCTCTTGCGGCGCGGCGCCCGGCGCTTCGGTGCAGCGCTCTTCTCCTCGGCCTCTTCGTCCTCAGCCTTTTCCTGGGCGATCTTCTTGGCCGCTTCGGCGGCGTCGCGGGCTTCGGCAACGCGCTTGAAGTGGATCTCCCGGGCGATCTTGATCGCCTCCTTGAAGAGTCCGGTGATGATTTCGACCGACTTGATCGCATCATCGTTGGCGGCCACCGGGTAATCGATCATCGTCGGGTCGCCGTTGGTATCGACGATCGCCACGATCGGAATGTGAAGTTTCACCGCTTCCCGAACCGCGTTGAGTTCGTTGCAGACGTCGACGACCACCAGCGCCGCCGGCAGCTTCTTCATTCCGGCGATGCCGTCGAGATCGCGGTGAAGCTTCTCGGCGTGGCGGGTGAGGCTCGAAACCTCCTTTTTCTTCATCGCATTGATCGCGTCGGAATTGAGCGTCGCATCGATTTCGTTCATCTTCTCGATGCTCTTGCGGATCGTCACGTTGTTGGTCAGAGTTCCGCCGAGCCAGCGCTCGGAAACGCTGTACATCCCCGTCTCTTCCGCCAGATTGCGGATGAGATCGCGAAGCTGGCGCTTGGTGCCGACAAAGAGCACATCACCGCCGTCGGCGACCACCCGCTGCAGGAAGTTGCAGGCGCCGGCGATCTGATACATGGTCTTGGTGAGGTCGATGATGCTGATGCCGTTCTTCGCCCCGTAGACATACTCCTTCATCTTCGGGTTCCAGCGGCGGGTCTGGTGTCCGAAATGACAACCGGCTTCCAGTAAATCGTTGACAGTGATCTTCGCCATTTTTACGGCATCCTTTCCTTCTCTTCGCGGCGCTTTAAATTGTTATCAAGTCGCCATGGGTTGAATTGTTGTTTCGTCGGATACACCGACGCGATTCATTTAATATAGCCTCCAGTCAGGGATTTTTCAAGTCCGTGTCGCCGTCCAGAGCTGCCGCCAGCGCCGCAAATTTGGCGATGTCGATCCGGTCCGGACGAATTTCCGGAGGCAGGCCGCATTTCGCCAGCGCCGTCGCCGCCCGATCGCGCCCGTAAGCTCCTCCGAGTACCTTCCCCACCTGTTTGCGCCGCTGGGAAAAGAGCAGTCTGGCCAATGAGGCAAGGCGTTTGCGAATGGCGGGATCGCCGGGGAACTCCCCTCGCAGCGACAGCGTGAGCACCGCCGATTCGACCTCCGGCGGCGGATAGAAGACCTCCGGCGGCACGATCTTCTCGATTTTAAGCCGGTAGAAAAATTGAGTCCGCACTGAAAGCGCACCGTAGGCTTTGGTGCCGGGGGCGGCGGCGAGTCGTTCGGCCATCTCCCGCTGAAGCATGAACACCATCCGGTCGGGCAGCTGGTCGAGTTCCAGCACCTTCGCGATGAAAACCGAACTGATTGCATAGGGCAGATTGGCGATGATCCGGTAGTCCGCTCCTCCGAACAACGTCGACAGATCGATGCGGCAGGCATCGCCTTCGATCAGTTCCAGCGCGGGATCGGACACTTCATGACGCAGGTATTCGGCGATCCGGTGGTCGAACTCAATCGCACAGATTTGCGCCCCCGCCGCCAGCAGCCGTCGCGTCAGCGCGCCGAATCCCGGTCCCACCTCCAGTATTCGTGCTCCCGGTTCAAACTCTCCGAGCCTCACAATCCGATCGAGCAGGTTTCCGTCGAGCAGGAAATTCTGACCGAGACCGCGGCCGGGACGCATCCCGAGTTTTTCGAGTTCGGTGAGCAGCTCCTTTTTGTTCATGTACGGCACCGGCGTTAATGGGAATGGTGACCGCCGCAGCCGCAGCCGCAACCGCAGCCCGGCGAACCGGCCGCCGGACATTCTCCGCGGGCGGCGCAACCGCCCGAACTCCGTCCGGTAACCGCGGCGAAATGGTTCAGCGCCTTGGCCAGATCGTGCGAACCGCACTCCGGACAGGCCGCTTCCGAATCAAAACGGGGCAGTAGAAGTTCAAAGTTTTTCCCGCAACTGCGACACTCATAACGAAAAATCGGCATCTCTTTTCCTCCATTCCGCAATCGATTTGAAAGTGAATCCGGCGTCGGGAACACCGGCGCCGCATATATAACAAAATTGTTCTGTACAACCATCTTTCAAGGTAAAAAATAACCGGCGCCGGGGTTCCCGCGCCTTCGGCGGGGAACTCTCCGGATCCGGAACCGGTTCAACGGCTTACTTGATACCGGTGCGATCGACGATCAGCACCGGATTTTTTTTCGGCCTCCGCTCATCGACCGTCAGCGTGAAGACATTGCCGCGGATGTCGACCAGAACGAGATTATCTTCCGCACCGCTGCGCGGAATCAGCCGCCAGATCCGGTTGCGGTTTACCGGCTTGATACGTCCGGGGATGATTTCGCGTCCCGGAGCGGTATTCGGCAGCGCGTAAGGGACGAGTGCATCCCGGGCTTCGATCGCCAGCAGCAGTGTTCCGTCGGAGGGCAGGCAGCAGCTCTG
>CAKUKT010000356.1 GCA_934663655.1 uncultured Victivallaceae bacterium | reverse complement strand
AAGTCTTTTGTTATGAATTGCGCGAATAAGGGGTCGACCTCTTGATTTTTTGAACACATGTCCTCTGCAAGTTTATTTTTGCATTATTGCTTAATTATAAACATGTTACATTGATAAATGATTGCAAAATAAATGTATAGCAGAGAAAAATTGACGATCAAAGGTCGAGCTTCTCGACGTGTGTTTCCGTCAAAAAATGCTCTCCAGACCAAAAGACCGGTCTTTTACTCCCCCGGAGAATTTACCGGGAGAAGGTCTGAAACACACCTTCATAAGAGAAAAGTGGAGATTCTCCGCTTTCGGGCAAAACGCGAGTTGAGCTCAAATTTACCCCAAAAACGAAAAAACCGACCAGAAGACCGGTCGGCGGAGAATCGAAAAAATGGTGGGCGGTACGGGACTCGAACACGTGACCTCTGCCGTGTGAAAGCAGCGCTCTAACCAACTGAGCTAACCGCCCATTTTCAGAAACAATCACTCAATCAACGCCGGTTCCCTTCATTACCACCCGGACTCCCGGATGAGAATGGCATCTCCAACGGGATTCGAACCCGTGTTGCCGGGATGAAAACCCGGTGTCCTAGGCCTCTAGACGATGGAGACCCGCGCTGAATGATTCCTTAATATAGATGCTCCGGCAAGAAAATCAAGCTCATTTCCCGACTTTATATAAAAAAAACCGCTTTTTTCGCGTTTCTGCGAAAAATTTCCCCGCTTTATCGCGCAATACCGCTTCTCCGCCGGCCGGCACCGCCGCACACATCACTTCGTAACCTCCCCGCCGGTATTCACCTGAGGGAGGAATGTACATCGCCGTCCTTCCGTGTTCGGTAACACTGATCTCCCGGCGCGAACGATGAAGCGCCGCCGCTGTCGAAGCAAAGGTTTCTCCCGGATAAGCCGCAATCAACCACCGGTTCAACCGCAACGCTCCCAGCTCTACTGCAAAGTCAGGATCTCTCTGGTCTCCCTCCGGTAATGAGAGTTTGGCTCCCAGAAAATCCAGAAATAAATTTCGCCTTTCTACTTCACGCCGCCGGGACACCGGCGCGGTCGGCAGAGGGGAAGTTGACTGTTCCATACCCGGCATCCGCAATTCCGGACGCAACGGTAATTTCAATTTCCGGCTCCGGTCAAGAAAAAAACGGAGCTGTTCAAATGGTTCAGCGGCAATGGCGTTCAGAACCCCGCTCGCGATGGCTTTACCCATTGCTGCCGCTGCTGCACGGCTTTTCCCCGGAATCGCCGGGGCGATTTCTCCACAGGGGCCATTCAGGAAGATCGCCGTACCGCCGAACGAACTCTCAATCTCCCGCCGCAGGTAACCGGGATAGTCACTCGAAATGCACCCCGGCAGATTACTGCATACCGCATGAGCCGAGAAGCGCACAATCGAGCCCAGAGGATGGCTGTCCGCCGCATCGATAAATTCGAGCAAAGCCGCCTCGGACGGTCCCGGCGGTACCGGACGGGGGGACGAGGCGCCGGGCGATTCTCCAGTGAAGCACAACTCTCCCGATTCCTTCAACACACTCAGGTATTTACGAACAAAACCGGAAGCATCAAAGTCGTTGTGTTTGCCAACCCCGTAGAAAAGCGTGGCTGCTCCCTTCACCTCCGGAACCCGGATGCGGCGTTGTATCGAGAGTGGTTCCGGGAGATCCACCACCACCCCGCGCATCCGGGCCGGGCGGGCCGCGGCAAACGCCTGTTTCGCCGTGTCGGCTGCAATCGCCGCTATCCGGGAGAGATCACGTCGTTCCGGTTCCGGAGCTCCGTGGTTGTGGGTGGACAAAATGTGCAGATGGGAACCGGCGGAACGTGGTGCAACTCCGTTTATTGCCGACCGCAACCTCTCCACCGTCGGCAGATCCAGGTCCATCAGATCGAAAACCGCCCATAACGCCGCCCGCCGGCCTTGACGCAGCGCGAAACAACGCACATCAACACCTTCATTCACCGGCAGTTCGGCGGGCAGGGCAGGGGAGAGGTCTCCCGCCGCAAAACCGATCTTTACTTCGCTGTCACGCATTTTTTACTCTTCTGTCGGTTCCGGTGGCACAAATGATTCGTTGATGGCGAGGTCGAAGGCGCCGTGAACGGTTCGGTACGCAAGCGGCGTACAGCCGAACTCCTTTTTAAATAGCCGGTTGAAGTAACGGGGATCGGCAATCCCGACGATGCCGCTGATTTCACTGACCCGGAGATTGGTTGAAGCCAGATAGTGGCTGGCCATTTCCATACGGCGCTCCTGCAGGTATTCGTGCATGGTTCTGCCGAAACTGCGGCGAAATTCCCGGGCCAGGTAATTCTGGGAAAATCCGGTATTGCGGACGATCTTCTCGATCGGACATTCATCGGTCAGATGGGCTTCAATATAGGCAAGCGCCGCTTCGGCCGCCCGGTGGCGGAGACGTGGCGCCGTTTCGCCGGCGCTCAGGTAGAGCAGCGTGTGAAGCAGCAGGTGCGCCGCCGCTTCCCGGTATTCCGGCACCGATCCGCCGCCTTCAACATAGGTCGAGATCAGCAGCCGCAGCCGGTCGAGCACCGCAGTATTGGGATGACTTCCGGCACGGATAAGCAGCGGCAGTGTAATACGCCGT
>CAKUKT010000355.1 GCA_934663655.1 uncultured Victivallaceae bacterium | reverse complement strand
GCCAGCTGACCCCGTTTCAGATGGAGTACGACCGCAAAGTCGATGAAATCGCCTCCCGTTTCGATCCGGCGCGGATCGTCCGCGAAGAGGCGCACAAAAACGGCCAGTTGTTTCTGCTTTACGCCACCTTCCTCGATCACGGCTGTCCGAATACCCAGCTTTACAGCGATTCCTCGCCGTTTCCATGGCAGGACCAGGTAACCATCGCCAACCCGGAACTTCAGGAACGCGATCTCGCCGGAAATTTCCACTACGGCGTGCTCGACCTCTCCAATCCGGAAGCCCGTAAGTTCATGATCGAACGGCTGGTGAACTTCGTACGCGAATACGATTCCGATGGTCTATATCTCTGCAGCCGCACCCATTCGCTGCCGGCGATTCACGGTGATCAATTCGGTTTCGGTCCGGAAATCGTCCGGGAATATCGGAACCGGTACGGCATCGACATCATTACCGACCCGCGCTTCGATTACCGCGCCCCGGAATACGCCCCCGCCTCCCCCGAACTCGAAGCGTGGCGGAAACTCCGCGGAGAATACCTCACCCAGTTTGTAAGAGAACTGCGGCAGGCCCTTCCCCCCGGCAAAGTACTCTACATCGGGCTGCCGCGCGGCAACACCATGCAGTGCCCCTACGGCAATATGTTTGTAGACAAAAAAACGATGATTACCGAGGGACTGATTGACGGCATGGTCGTCGGGGTCATCAGCGGACGTTTTCTCTACCCGAAACGAACCACGCCGCACCGCGATCTCGGTTTTCTGGAGAGCGGAGACGACAACTACAACCTGCCGCCGCTGCAGGAGGAACTGAACGAACTGGCCAGGCTCGCCGACGGCAAAGTCAAATTTTTCTACAGCGGCACCTTTCAGCGTACCCCGCCGGTCGCCGGCAACGGCTTGATGATCGGTGCGCCGAACTGCCGCCCAGCCCCCTATCTGCTCGACACCCCGGAGCTGAACAGTGAAAATTTCACCGTGGAGGCGTTCGTCAAGGTGTCGGCAGCGCACGGGGCTTTCAGCGAAGCGCCGCGACTGATCAGCAAATACAACCACAATGCTCCGGATCAGCGGGGCTGGGAAGTGATGTTCGGAAAAAACCGGGAAGTGACCTTCCGGACCAATCTCGTCGACGGCAGCGGCAAAGTCAATGATCATCACCTCAGCACCACCGTCAGAATCACCCCCGGTGAATGGCACCATGTCGCAGCGGTTTTCGACGCTTCCGGAGGAGCCAAGCGGCTCTACATCGACGGAGAACTTGCCGCGGAAAGCACGATTCCGGACGGTTTCAAACTCAACCGCAATCCACATGTCGATGTGGTGATCGGCAGTTACAACTACGGCAACCAGGAACTGCGCGCGCTGGTGGATGAACTGCGAATCACCTCCTCCAACCAGTTCAACGGCGTCCCATCCCAACCCTATACCGGTGACGAACCGGGAACTCTCGCGCTGTTTCACTTCGACGGAGGCAGCGGCAGGGCAGACACCGCCGCACCGGGGGTGGAGTCCAGATTCATCGGAGAACCGGTGTTTTCCGAAGGGAAATTCGGTTCCGCGCTTGACCTCACCCGGGTGGATTGACGCCCAGCGGATCTGCTGAAGGCTTCACGCCATTCTCTTCAAGAAATCTGCCTCCATTCGGGTGGATTGATGACCAGCGGATCTACTTTCCCCGACCGCATGACGACGGTCGGGGATTTTTTAATTTCCGCCAGAAGCCCTCCGGGTTGCGTTGTCGGCGATTATCCTTCCCATTGCAGCACTTTCACCCCTGCGGCCTTCAGTACGGCGACAGTGTTGTTTCCGGAACCGCATCAGCCCCGGTAGTGTGAAAAATCTCCTCCCCCGCCGCCTGGCTGCAACTCCGTTTCCCATTTCACTTCGACATCAAGATGCCCGGACGTGCTTTTTACGGTATTTTTATCCGACGAAAAAACAAACCGGCGTCGCCCGCCGGAAACCGAACCTACTCAGCTGGCAGAAAAATTCGGGGGGGTGGGGAGAGAGCCCCCCCCGGCTACCGTTCGCCCCCCCCATGTCAACGCGGGAGAGACCACACCGTTCCGGCGGGCCTGACGTCGTTTTCCCGAACCTGAAACCAATATTTTTCAGTTTTTTTCAACTACGCTCTTGACAACCGGGAAAATATGAATATAATATTAATAAAAGCGCTGGCATGCCAGTTTGACATTGGCAGAAAACTGTTTCACAAGCAGCTTATCAACATTTAGTTGAAGATTTTTAAGTAGGGCATCAAGTGGAATCAGTGGAGTACGGGTTCGGCGGGAACCCCCCGGCCTGTCGGAGCCACCGGGAGAACCGGAGAATAACGGGAACGGCGACCGACCGAATGAAGTTCCGCTGACGCAAGCGGTGCGGCAGACGGGGAAGAATGGAACGCTGCGGGTGACCCCCGGCCTGTCGGAGCCACCGGGAGAACCGGAGAATAACGGGAACGGCGACCGACCGAATGAAGTTCCGCTGACGCAAGCGGTGCGGCAGACGGGGAAGAATGGAACGCTGCGGGTGACCCCCGGCCTGTCGGAGCCACCGGGAGAACCGGAGAATAACGGGAACGGCGACCGACCGAATGAAGTTCCGCTGACG
>CAKUKT010000354.1 GCA_934663655.1 uncultured Victivallaceae bacterium | reverse complement strand
TCCCGACACGGCCGGACGGCTTTGCATGACGAAAAAAATTGCGGCCGTGTAAAAAAAAATTTGAGGAAATCTTTTTATGGTCAGAGTCAGATTGAAGCGTACCGGCACCCGCAATATGGCTTGTTTCCGGGTGGTGGTCATGGATCAGCGTTCCAGCCGCGACGGCAAGGCGATTGAGGAGCTGGGCTTCTATGATCCGCGCAACAAAATCGAAAAGGTCAATCTGGAACGCGCCGACTACTGGAAAAGCGTCGGAGCCTCCTTCACCGAGACCGTCTCCGACATCATCGAACGCGCCCGCACCGGCGTTGTTCTGAAAGATCGCGTCCGCCCCGCTTCGATTTCCAAGAAGGCGAAAGCCAAGGCGGAAGCCGAAGCCAAGGCGAAGGCCGAGGCCGCCGCGGCGGCTGCGACCGAAGCTGGAGCGGGGGCCGAGGCCTGATCTCAAGCATCTGGATAAGTGGAAATGTTTAAGAAAATATTGGCTTTTTTCACCGGCGGCGGCAGTGAGCCGGCGTCGAAACAGGTCAAGGCGTCCGCCGGCGGCGGTTCGCTGCGCGACCTTGAAGCCTTTGTCGAGTTTGTGGTGAAACCTCTGGTTGACGATCCGGGTGCGGTGAGCATCAACACCGTCGAAAATGACGGCGGTGCGTCGATCCAGATTCGCTGCCGCAAGGAAGACATCGGCAAAATCGTCGGCAAACACGGTAAAACCATCATGGCGATTCGTTCGCTGGTCAGCGCTTCCGCCGGTCGCCGGCGGCAGCGGGTATCGGT
This sequence comes from uncultured Victivallaceae bacterium, assembly GCA_934663655.1. Taxonomy (GTDB): domain Bacteria; phylum Verrucomicrobiota; class Lentisphaeria; order Victivallales; family Victivallaceae; genus UBA1784. The sequence continues at coordinate 1,861 of CAKUKT010000354.1, read as the reverse complement.
GGACGTGCTTGACTGACGGTCTCCGGAGATGGATATTGATATCCTGACACTCTGTCCGGAACTTTTCCCCGGTCCGCTCGGAGAGAGCGTGATCGGCAGGGCGGTGAAGCGTGACATTGTCCGGATCAACGCGGTGGATCTGCGCGGGTTCGCGGTTGATGCGCGCGGCACGGTGGACGACAAGCCCTACGGCGGCGGCCCCGGGATGCTGATGATGGTCAATCCGGTGGTCGAAGGGGTGGAATCGCTGCGGCGTCCCGGAAGCACGGTGGTGCTGACTTCGCCGCGCGGGGAGCCCTTCAGTCAGCGGATTGCCGCGGAACTGGCCGGATGCGGTCACCTGATAATCGTGGCTGCGCAATACGAAGGCGTGGACGAGCGGGCGATCGAACTGGCGATTGACCGGGAGATTTCGCTGGGCGACTTCGTGATGTCGAGCGGGGTGATTGCGGCGATGGCGATTGCCGATGCGGTGATCCGCCTGCTGCCGGGAGTGCTGGGAGACGACGCCTCCAGTGTGGAGGAGTCACATTCGACGGGATTGCTCGAGTATCCGCAGTACACGCGTCCGCCGGTTTACCGCGGCCGCAGAGTGCCGGAAGTACTGCTCGGCGGCGACCACGGCAAAATTGAAAAGTGGAGACGGCGGGAGATGGAACGCATCACCCGCGAACGGCGACCGGAGCTGTGGGAGCGATATCTCGCCGGAGAAGCCGGTTCGGATAAGCGACCGGCCGGGAAACAGTGAAAAGAAACAAAATTATATAATGATGTCTCATTAAGGAGTTTTAAAATGACCATTCTGGACAAGATCCGCAAGGAACAGGTGCGCCCCGAGCGTCATCAGTTCAACGTTGGCGACACGATCCGCATCCATGTAAAGATCGTCGAAGGTACCACCGAGCGTATTCAGCAGTTTCAGGGTACGGTGATCGCCCGTTCCGGCAGCGGAATCGAGGAGACCTTCACGGTTCGCCGGGTTCAGGCCGGCCAGGGTGTTGAACGGGTTTTCCCGATCAACAGCCCCCGGATTGAGAAGATCGAGGTGGTTCGCCAGGGTGACGTCCGCCGCGCCAAGCTGTACTATCTGCGCAGCAAGGTCGGCAAGGCCGCCCGGGTCAAAGAGCTTCGCACCCGCTGAGTACGCGGCGCGGGGATGAAAGCGCCGTTCCGGGCCCGGCTCGGAAGCGATCATGAACTCCTCCGACTGGAGCGCGAGCTCCGGAAGGAGGGTTTTTGTCGGATCGCCGGGATTGACGAGGCCGGGCGCGGGCCGCTCGCCGGACCGGTGGTTGCCGCGGCGGTCCTGTTGCCGCCGGAGGCCGAAGAATTGCCGGGGGTGTTCGATTCCAAACAGCTCAGCGACGCCGAACGCCGGGAGCTTTTCCGGGAGCTGAAAGCAACTGCGGGCGTCGAAATCGCAATCGCGGTGGTTGATGCCGCGACAATTGACAAGATCAACATTCTGCGCGCCACCCACGCCGCCATGCGTGAAGCGGCCGGGCGGCTGAAAAAAATTGATTTCGTGCTGGTGGACGGTCTGCCGGTACCCGGGTTTGAAGTTCCGGTGCGCAACGTGATCAGGGGGGACGCCACCTCGGCGAGCATCGCGGCGGCCAGCATCGTCGCCAAGGTCACCCGGGACGAACTCATGGAGGCGGCGGAGCTCGAATATCCGGGGTACGGTTTCGCCCGGCACAAGGGTTACGGTACCGCCGATCATCTTGAGGCGCTGAGAAAACTCGGGCCCTGCCCGCTGCATCGACGTTCGTTCCGGCCGGTGCGGGAGATAATCGAACCCCCGCCGGAACAGTTGGAGTTGTTATGAAGTTTGAATTTACCGCAACCGGAGGTCTCACCC
>CAKUKT010000353.1 GCA_934663655.1 uncultured Victivallaceae bacterium | reverse complement strand
TCGTCGTTGAGAACATAAAACTGTTCATCCCGGCAATTGCAGATCCAGCTGCGCAGAATCTCCCCACAAGAAAAAAATTACTAAAAAAAACAAAAAGTCAAGAGATTTTATCGTTTTCATGCACTTCTTGAAAACTTTCCGACAATAGTTATGCTGGAATCGGATTCCGTTTCCCGAGCATCCGTGGTGATCTAATGAATTTGATCATAAAAAAGCCACCGGGAGACACTGTTTGTTCTGTCCGGTGGGGCGGAATTACTTTATTCTTAAAACGCGCACCACTCAGTCATCAGAAAGAGATGTCGATCCGGGTGCCGTCGCCGGCAAAGGTCATCATGATGGTTGGATCACGGGCGTACATCGGATTGGATCCGGTGGAGTTGTCGCGCAGAAGGCGCGCAATTTCACCATGCTGCATGGAGGCGGCGTGGCCGTCGACAAAGGCCATGTTGATCCGGTCACTGTGACGCGCTATCGGGGAACCTCCACCATAAGCCATCGTCAAGTTGAAATACTGATTTAACTCTTTAGGAGAGGCTGACCTACAACTATCAGAGAACAAAATCGCCTGGGAGGCATTCCTGATCCGCTGAGTCGAAATTCCCCGCATCGCCCAGTAGGTACCCTGAAGTCCATAAGCAAAGCATGATATGTTGTAGAGCGCATGTCGGAGATTACCGCTGCCGTCAAGCACATTGGTATAAAACATTCCGTAAGTATAATTGCGATAACCGCGTTCCTCCTTCATCGGCACGACCGCCGATGGGCACTGGTATACTTTATCTTCATCGCCGCCGTAATTGCCGTCCCACATCACATCCGCCCAGGCGCATACCTTCTGACTGCTGTCACGGAAGCTCTTGCGGTCGTAGTAACAGACCATGTAGGAGGGATTGTCGTTGGAATAAAATATCTGCATCTGGGCGACGCCCTTCTGGTTGTTGATGCAGTTGCTGGTTCTCGCCGCCTCGCGTGCCTTGGAAAGCGCCGGCATCAGCATTGCCGCAAGAATTGCGATGATCGCTATCACCACCAACAATTCAATCAAAGTGAATTTCTTTTTCATTTTTCCATCTCCCTGTCGGTTATTTCAGAAATCAGTCGGAGGAAGTCCGGGTTGTAATTGAGGATTTCCGCCTCGTAGAGTTCGATTTCATCGATGTCTTCGCGCTTCGACAATGCCCGGAGATCGTCGATCAGCGCCTGCCGGCGGCGCTGCCAGTCGATCGCCTCCCGGAAAACCCCGAACCGAATCGCACTGCCGCCGACGATTTCCGGAGTGAAGCTGCTCCGGAAATCGGTTCCGGTCATTGTCAACATCATCACGCCGTCAATCGAACCATCGGAGAAATAGCGTTCATAAAGCCATGGCAGGAAGGTAAAATCCGCCATCTGCTGTACTTTGATCGCTGGGTCGTTGGGAAGTCCGGAGAGATAGATCGGTCGTCCCCCGCTCTCCTGCCGACAACGCCGGAAAAACTCAGCCAGCGACTCGGCGCGAATCTGCATCACGGCCGCGGTATCAGCAGCGGTATCGGTAAGTTCACGTCCGAAACGAGCGCGAAATTTTTCGAGCACTTCAGGATTGAAACCGTAGTCGGTGGGTTCGGCGGCCGGACTGTGGCAACGCACATTGAACATGAATCCATCGAAGGGATAAGCGGCCACTTCCCGGAAACGCCCGAGCTTGTGCTCCATCGCCGCCGGAACCGTATACTCCGGCATCCCGTAAAAATGGCGCTGCGGCGCGATACGCCCCCGCAAAAATCCGATTTCCCGCCGCTGGTGATCCCAACCGCCGGCCGAAAAACGTCGAAAAGAGAGCATCCCACCATCGCGTTCCGGATCCACCACCAGCGTCCAGGTCGTCTCCATCGGTTCTCCGGCGGTATTGAAAACCTGATACTGCCCCACCATCCGGCTGAGCAGAAACGGACTTGGCGAACCGGAGGCGTAATTGTTACCGTGAATTATTTTCACATAGTCGGAATCGATATTCAGCCCTTCCAGCCGGTAGTGCTGAACTCCATGGTCGTCAACCCGGGAAGAAACGGTAAACTCTCCAGGATAAAGATGATAGTTGCGATTGTCGTCGGAAACCAGTATCCGGAATTTTTCCGGTTCAAGCGTAGTGTTGGCTCCCTGACGGGAATTGACCAGTTCAATCGCTCCGACCGGCAGCCGGCGGGCAACGGCGTTGATTGCTGCCAACTCTTCAGGACGCATATCACGAAACGGCGAGATCATCGCCTGACAATCAGGATTTTCCCGCAAAAACGGATCCAGCAGCGGCCAGTTGCCGTTGGCTTCGGCAAATTTTATGAAACGCGGATCTGTTGTCTCAGCCTGCAGTCCGGCATCATCCCACAGACTGTGCCAGGCCCATACCTCCATGCCGTACTTGTGGCCGAGACGGATCGTCTCAGTGAGCGGATCATATTCCTCCAGAGTATTTATCAACCGCAACGCCCCATCGGCGCTGTTCCAGTGGAATGCTCCGTTTTTGCCGTAGCGAGCAGAAACCTTGGAATCATAAAGCATCAGTCCGCAGGTGTTGACCCGTAGATAAAGTTTGGAAATACCCGCATCTGCAAGTTCGGCGATGCGCTGCTCGTAGAGTTCCAACGGGTAGAGATTCCGGTCGGTATTACCG
>CAKUKT010000352.1 GCA_934663655.1 uncultured Victivallaceae bacterium | reverse complement strand
TGCTGGAGGCGGCCCGTGCCAAAGCTTCGCGCCCGGCCTGCATACTGCTGACCGCGTATGGTTCCATCAGTGACGCGGTCAAGGCGGTCAAGAACGGCGCGTTCGATTTTGTGCCCAAGCCGATCAAACTCGACAAACTCGAGGAGGTGATCGACGCAGCCCTCGCGTCCGGCTCCGGGGAATCCGCCCCGACCGGTTCCGAAAAGAGCGATCTCTCTCCCGGAGTGGTTCTTCCGGAATCTCCTCTCGATCCGATGAACACCGTTCTCGACAAGGCCCGCACGGTGGCGCCGACCAGATCGACGGTGTTGCTTACCGGCGAAAGCGGTACCGGTAAAGAGGTGGTCGCCAGATTTATTCACGACCACAGTCGTCGCAGCGGCCTTTTCGTCCCGGTTCACTGTGCGGCGCTGACCGCGACATTGCTTGAGAGCGAACTCTTCGGCTACGAAAAAGGGGCCTTCACGGGCGCGGTCGAACGCCGCCGCGGTCGTTTCGAACTTGCCGACCACGGAACGATCTTCCTCGATGAAATCGGGGAAATCGACGCGCCGACTCAAGTGAAGCTGCTGCGCGTTCTGGAAACCCGTTCCTTCGAGCGAGTCGGCGGCACTGAAACGATCAAAAGCGATGTCCGGCTGATCGCCGCCACCAACCGCGATCTCAAACGCATGGTTGCCGAAGGAACCTTCCGCGAAGATCTTTACTACCGGCTTTCAGTGATAAATCTCGATCTGCCGCCGCTGCGCGATCGCCGCATGGCGATTCCAGCGCTGGCGAAAAGTTTCGCGCGGGAGTTCGCCGAGGAGAACGAACGGAAGATTTCGGGTTTTTCGCCCGAAGCGCTGACGGCGCTGGAAAACTACCGCTGGCCGGGAAATATCCGCGAACTGCGCAACTGCGTTGAATCAATGGTCGTGCTGGCCGGCGGCCCGGAAATCAAACTTTCCGATCTGCCTCCGGAAATCCTCCAGGAGGAATCCTCCCCGGCCGACGCAGACTCCCAACCCGCCGAAGAAAAAACTCCGCTCTCTCTGGCCGCCTCGGAGCGCGAACTGATCGCCGCCGCGCTGGCCCGCTGCAACGGCAACCGGACCGCCGCGGCCAAGATGCTCGGCATCAGCCGCCGCACCCTGCACCGCCGCCTCGCGGAAGCCGAGGGAAAACTCGGTTAAAAACCACCGGGAATTGTCAAAATCATTTTCCGATCCTCACTTCCCGGGCAAAGCGGAAAAATCCGGTGACGATCGGCAAATTCCGGAAATTAATGAAATCCCCCGCCTTCACGCCTCAGGGAAAAAGATGAAAGCAGGGGAATAACGACGTCATATCTCCCGGTATGACGCGGGTTCCGGTCAGACGTTGAAGTGGCGGGCGTATTTCTCCGGAAGATTAAGAAAATCGAACCAGATCGGAAAATCGATGGAGCCGAACTTCCGATCCAGCGCCGGCAGTCCGCAAATTTTTGCTCCAATCCGCAGATATCCCTTCAGCAACGGGGGAAACTCCCGGTTCAAATCCGCGGGGGCAAGCTCCGCCGCCGGAACATCCTCCAGCCGGAAATCCGGCAGCGGTACCGCGTGCACCTGATCCGTCACCAGGTTACGCCCGACCAACTCCCGGTAAACCGCCCAGCCGATCGCACAATTGGTATGTTCGAGGCTGACGCAGCCGATCATGTAATCGAATTTCCGACGCCGGTAAACCGCCGCCACCCCGGCCCACAGCAACCCGACCACCGCCCCGGAACGAAACTCCGGCGCCACACAGGAACGCCCCAGTTCAAAAACCCGGTCGGCAAGCGGCGCCAAGCCGGAGATCTCAAACTCGCCATCCGAATAAAAGCCCCCCGCCGCCTTCGCCACCGCACCGTCGCAGATCCGATAGGTGCCGACAATCCGGCCGGAACTCTTCTCCACCACCAGCAGATGCACACAGAGCTCGTCATAACGATCCGCATCCGTAACACAACCGGTGAAACCGGGCATTCTCCCCTGCTCGAGCTTGAAAACATCATAACGAAGCTGCTGCGCTCCGGCGATCTCTTCCGGAGTCTCCGCCAGTTTTATCAGAAACCGGGAACACTCCGCCAGCACCGGCGGTCCCTTGATTCTGGTTACATTGCGTATCGTCTCAGCCATTCTCTCCTCACGAAAGCTCGGTTTAACACTTTCATCCTTCGTCTTGTTTCAACTTTTTTGCCGTAACCGGCCACTTCCGACCGTCCGGCACTTTTCACCTCAAAACGGGAACCCGTCCTCTCCCGAACCACGGTTGTCGGTTCCGCGGTCGGAGGACCCGAAATATTCCGCCGGATCCGGCGTCTGCCGCTGCACCGCCGCTCCGTTCACCACTACCGCCTGAACCGGGCGCACCGGACAGATGTACTGACACGCGCCGCAGCCAATGCACAATTCTCTTCTCACCCGGGGAATCGTCAAGCCGGTATCGCCGAAATCCACCATTTCCAATGCTCCGGTCGGGCAATGTTCAGCACACGCACCGCAGCTGGTTTCATCGGTCACCACCACGCAGCGTTCCCGGAAATATTCCACCACTCCGAGCTGGAGTCGTTGTTTTTCCGGCAGAGAGAGCTTCCTGAGCGCACCCGTCGGACAGATGTCAGAACAATTTTTACAGTTGAAATCACAAAATCCCCGCTCCGT
>CAKUKT010000351.1 GCA_934663655.1 uncultured Victivallaceae bacterium | reverse complement strand
CCCCAGGGAATTACCACCGTGGCCATCTGCTGCCAGTTTGACCGGCTGAACTCCACCGCGATCTGCGCCTCGAATCCTCGGGAGAGTTCGAGCAGCCGTAACGGTTCTTCGGCATTCTCCGGCAACGGTTTGCCATCAAGCAACGCCAGGCGGCAATCCAATTCGTCGAAGGCGCGTCGCAGATCAGCTTCCGATTGCCGGGCAATCGCGGCCGCCTTGATGAATTCGACCGTCGATACCACCGACAGCCAGGCGCAGGCGCGCCATGGATCGCGTGCCGCCAGTTCCGCCCAAACAAGTTTTCCCAACCGCCACAGCGTCCGGGAAAGGTTGATGATGGGAAAGTGGCGAACTCCGAGCGGCTTCCCGTCCCGGTTCGGCTGCAAAGTCAATGTGTAGGCTCCATCCGGCACCTCCGCGGGAATGGTCAGGATATCACCTGTCGGCGGCAACGTGGCCGTCATCCGGAAGATGCCGTCCGTCCCGGTCAACGTGGCGAGAATCGCATCGCCAAACGGCGTCGCCTCGATCTGAATCCGGTCGGGGAACCGATTTTTTGCCGTCGCATGCCAAAAGGGGTCCAACAGGGTGGTCTCTCCTTGCACAGTGTCGGCACAGAAGCGGAACGGCAGATAATCGTCCGGCGTCTCCGAAAACGCCCCGCGCTTGCCGCCGAAGCTGAATGACCGTGTTTGAATGGTGTCGCCGCGTACATCGCTGTCATCGAGCAACAGTTGCATCCGTATTTCCGTACCTTCCCGCCAGTCGTTTTCACCCAGCATTGTCCGGGGCACAAACAACTCGATGTAATAGCCGTCACCGGTGCGTTGTCCCCGGAGTTGCAGGAGTCCGGCGTCGCAGGGGACCGGACAGAAAATATAATTTTTCACCCGGCCGTTTTTCGCCGGAGGCCCGAGCAGAATCTGCATTCGGTCAGCCTCACCGCCGGTCAGCCGGAATGTCCGCCCTTTCGGCGGCGCCAGGAACAACTCAAGGCAATCCTGCTGCCAGAGTTCCGGCGCTTCCCGGTCGTTGCGGATGTCGTCGTCGGTTACCTCGAAACGAAAGAAAAGCCCGTTGGCGTGCCAGCCGAGCGAAACCCGGGCGGAGACATCCGCCGTGCCACGCCACGGCGCAACCGATGAATTTCTCATCAGCTGCCATTCCTCGTTCAGCCCGATCTGGGTCAGTTCGGTGACGGGAGACGTGTCGAAATTCCATTCTTCCGGCAGAGCCGCCAACGGCACGGCCGCTGCGATTCTGGCAAAGCAGTCGCATTGCTGATACATTCCGATTCTCCTGATTATTGTTTTTTCCCAATATATGGCATCTCGTTTCAAATGCGGATTACCGGATCACGGCGACATCTTTCAGCAGGAACGGCCCGGCGCCCCAGCCGCTGGTGCGGAAGAAGACCCGGTCGAACTTCTTCATTGAGTTGCGCTTGCCAACCCCCTCGGCGACGGTTTCGCGCTGTCCTTTGGCATCGGTGACGGCAAGCGTCATCTGTCGGGTCGAGACATCGACGGTCATTTCAACGATGTAGAACAAACCGTTAGGCGGGAACGTCTTGCCCTTTGCGCCGATGATCGGGGCGGGCGCGTTCTTCTCATTGAGCGCCAACCCGGTGGTTCCGCCGTACATGGCAGAGGGCGCCAGCCAGCACTCGTAGCATTCGCCGCTTGCGGAATTCTGAATCCCGGCGGTGAAGCTGAAGCCGGTGCCGTTGTGTTTCTCCCACTCCGTCGCGGCCAGCTTGAAGCGCAGGGTGACCGGGCCGTTCATCTCGGTTTCCGGCAGAAGGAACGCGATGCTCCCCGCCGGTTTGTCCAGCATCTTCAGCGTATTACCGGAATGGGCGGTGAATTTGGAACGGTCGCACATCTCGACCTTGCCCGGGGCGGCGAGCTCTCCGACCTTGATGGCCAGCTCCTCCCGCCCGCTCTTGGCCAGAATGAGTTCGGGAAAGAGCTCCGTGTTTTTGTCGGAGGCGATACCCGGCGACCACTCACTCCAGCGCCGGTTTCCGCCGTTGTGGTCGTTGACGCAGAAGGTCAGCCGGAACTTCATCCCGTTGCGGTTGTAGATCGCGTTCATGCTGCCGAGGTCGCCCCAGGGAATGAGTCCCTCGTAGACGGTGGTTCCGGCATTGTCGTCGCGGCGGACGGCGAGGCGGCAGTTCTCCGAGAGCATCTTCCCAGTGGAGGTGGTGAAGGTCGTTTTCCGCGGAACGCCGCGGCCGTCAAGGTAGAAGCCCCATTCGAAGCGGTTTCGGTCATTCTCCGAATTATACTGGCTGACGGCGATCTGGAGGCTGTCGTACATCCAGCAGTTGCCCGGAGTCGGTGACGGCTCCAGCTGCTTGTCCTTCGCCGCGACAAGGAAATACAGCCCGGCGTCGCCCCACAGGAACTTCGCCCGCGAGCCGAACTCCCCCGACTGCGCGTTCTGGTCGCCGGGAACGTCACTGCGGACGACAGTGTCTCCGGCCCATTCCGCGGCTTCCCAGGCGTCATCGGCGCTGCCGTCGATAACCGGCGGCTTTTGGACGAAGGCGACCTTTCGCGTCCTCACGGTGGGCGGACGGTTGAAGAGCACCGTCGCCCGGTCGTTCCCGGCGGCGGATTCCGCTTCCCACACCAGTTGGAACGGCGAATGCTCGGCGAGGGCCTTGCGGAAATTGAGGTCAAACGACTGATAC
>CAKUKT010000350.1 GCA_934663655.1 uncultured Victivallaceae bacterium | reverse complement strand
CCCCGGAACCGTCCCGGAGATTCCGAACCATGAAAGCCAGCGCCGCCTTTACCTCATCGGTACGGAGTTTGCGGTTGCCGTCGCTGTCCATGATCTCCAGAAACCGACGGTCGGGAACCCGCAGCACGTCGATGTCCACACTGGTCAGCGCCCAATGCGCCTCATCAAGCTCCAGCAGCGCCGGAAAATCGGCGAAACCGGACACCGCCGGCTGATACGAACCGCCGACACGGCGGAAACTCAGGCCGCCGGGAAATGTTGTCGCATTGTGATTGATCATACGCCTCGCCAGATCTCCGGATTTGCCGGCGGCAAGGTAACGCCTGTCACGCTCCTTCAGCCGGTTTTCCGCCCGGAGTACATCTTTTACAAATATACCTCGTCAACCGTTTAAAATCAAACCATACCGGTTTTTTTTCGATGCATCGAAACAGGGCTTTTCTTTCCGGGAAGTTCACCGTTCAGCCAATTATAAAGGAAAAATATGTTTTTTTTGTTCACATCACTTGACATTTGCATAATCGGATGTTTCATTATGGGGTAGTATAGCGAGAAGTTCCGCGGCAGCAGGTAAGAACCGCGAAGCAGGATTTCGGCGGGAGCAGCGGAACCGGAAAAAAATTAAGGATTTTCAGATGAAGTATTATACCGAAGACCATGCCTGGGTTGAAATCGTCAGTGACGAGGCCACCATTGGAATTTCGGAATACGCGATTGAACGCCTCGGCGAAGTCACTTATGTTCAGCTCCCCGATGAGGAGGAGGATTTCATCATCGGCGATCCGCTCGGCCGCATCGAAACCGATGATGATTCGATGGATATTTACGCGCCGATCAGCGGGACAGTCTCCCAGATCAACGAAGCGCTCGCCGATGATCCCGAGCTGGTAAACGATTCCCCCGAGGAGAAGGGATGGCTCTGCCGGCTCACCAATTTCGATGGGTCCGAGGTCGACGATATGATGGACGAAGACACCTATCTGCGTTACATCGAGGATCTTGACGAATAAAGAAAGCTCCTTTCGCCCCCAAAAAAAATTCCGCCGTCCGGCATCAAGCCCGGAAACGGCGGATTTTTTATCACATTCCGACAGCTTCAATCTTCATCCGGATCAGCAACCGGCTGCGGCGCCGGATCAAACGGAGTAAAGGCGATTCCGGTCTCGACCGGCGCCCACACCGCACTGCGCACCGTGGGATCGGTCACCCCGTTGATTCCGAGCTGCAGGACCCAGGTGTCCCCGGTTACGGTATCGATCTTGAGTATCACATCGCGGGTATTGATGCTTTTACCCACATTCGCTCCCGGCTGCAGCATCGCCACTTCAATCGTACCGGTCACCAGCGCATAGCGGGACGGCGCGAAATTCTGACTGTCGCCTCCATCAGCCCGGGCCGCCGAAATCGCTACTCCGGCAATGATCACAACCGCGGCAATGACGACCGGCAAGGTGAATTTTCCCATTTTCTCCTCCTGGGGTTTGGTTCGGCGGACATCCCCGTCCGCAGCGGAATATATTATAACCTCCGGTTCGCGGAAATGCAAATCATTTGCCGCTTGTATTCCGCAAAAAAAAGAGGTATATTACCCTTGTGCCGGCACGACCGGACCAACGTCACCCGCACCGTTTTAAAGTTCGGACGGCGAAGCGGACGGCAACAGATGAATTTCCGGCGGGAGAACCGCCGATAAACCTTGGGGACAGCGTATTTTATGGGATTTCGGGATGACTCGAAAAAAAGCGGCGGCGGCAAGCCGTCATTCCGGATTCGTCAGGTATTTTATTTTGCCCTGATGCTGGTCGCCCTGCTGGCGATTTTCAGTTATTCGGCCCAGGATTCGGTGGCGATTTTCGGCGGAGTGGATTCTCCCCCCGGCAACTGGATCGGCAGAATCGGCGCCTTTTTCGCCTTCACCCTTTTTCACCTCTTCGGCCTGGCAGTCTACGTCGGAGCCGCGCTGCTGATCGTGAAAATGATCCGCCTGGCCCTCCCCGGCGGCGGACGTACTCTGACATTGATCGGCGGTGCGGTCATGGCGGTTTGCGGCGCCATGCTGCTGCTGGCGTTGACCCCGGAACCCTTCGCCGCTGTCACCTCCCGCCTCGGTCTGGGACGGTCGGGAGTAGCCGAACTCGGCCTCTCCGGCGGAGCAATCGGCCAGGTGCTGGCCGCACCGGCGGCTCCGGAATTCAATCTCGGCGAAGGTTTTCTGCGCCAGTACATCGGCGCGGTGGGAACGATGATTCTCGGCTGGACATTGGTCACCGCCGGAATGCTCACCATCTATTTCGCCGACTGGCATTCGCTGGTACGGGAACATTTTCAACTGCCGGCGCCCGAAACGGCAACCAAACCGCGCCGCCGCTACGAAATGTTCGAGGATGAGTCGGTGGAACCGGCCGCAACCCACGACGATACCGAAAAAACATCCCCTTCCCGCTGGGAACGGCTGACCCGTCTGGTCAGTGGCGCAAAAGGGAGCGGGGATACCCCCGCCAAAACCGCCACCCCTTCCCCGGCGGGGACCGGAGATGTCGAATATTTCGAAGATCGCCACCGGGAAGAAACCGCGGTTGCCAATACACCGGCAGAACCGGTTTCGCCTCCCTCCGCCCCGCTCGCCACTCCGGCTGCGGTTCCCGTGCCTGCTTCCGCGCCGGTTCCCGCCGCGGGCATGCCGGCGCGCACCTTGCCCCAGGTGGACACCCGGGT
>CAKUKT010000349.1 GCA_934663655.1 uncultured Victivallaceae bacterium | reverse complement strand
GGTTGGTTGCAGGGCATGATGAAGATCTTTTGCCGATCCTCCGCCGGGGTGACGGTCGGTGACCGGAAGTTCATTCAACCTCCGCCGAGGTGACAACGGGAACCGGAGCTCTGAAGAAGTTCCGGTTCCCATTGTTATTCTGTCCCGGGCAGACGGCAATGACGACCGCCGAAAAAACCAGGACAATTACGATCTTACCCCCGGGGACTGCAACACGATACGTCATTTTTTCCGCAACGGCAGCTGGTAATTAATGCGGTCGGCAGTGCGGGAGGGTTCGCGCCGATATTCGCCCGGAGTAACGCCGTGAAAAAGCCGGAATTTGCGGGTGAAGTAATTGGACGAGGCAAAGCCGCAGCGTTCAGCCACCTCGGAAACATTATAACAGGGGTCGAGCAGCAGCTGCCGGGCACGGCGCATCCGCACCGCAGCCAGAAACGCCTCGGTGCCATCGCCGGTTTCCCGGTGAAACAACGCATTCAGATAACTCCGGCTGACTCCGGCGGCAGCGGCGATATCGGCCACGGCGATGTTCCGGTGATAATTTTCCTCGATCCATTCGGTCGCCCGCACCAGTGCGGGATGGCGCCGCATCCGGAGACGGTCATCAGATTCGATCGCGCCGAGCCGCATCCAGATCAGTTCCAGCAGTAACGCAGCCTGATCGGGGAGGTATTCCCGATTCAGCTGGCAAAGTTCCGCGAACCAGTTCGCCAGCAGCCGATCGCCGGCCGTGTCGATCAGCCGCGGTTTCTGGGGTGTTCCGCCACCGTCAAATTCCATCACCGTGTATATCGTCCGGCATCCGGAGGCATGGTTCCGCTGACCATGCGCCACCCCGGGAGGAATAACGACCACGGTACCGGCACTGCAGGGAGGTTCTCCCAGACCGGGGAAGAGGTTGGTCATACCCCCTTCCGTCACATAGACAAGTTCCACGCCCCGGTGCACATGAATTCCGACCATTTCCGGAGAGGATTCCCGGTGGCTGTCATATTCTGCGGCGTAGGAAAAGACTATTCCGGTTCTCTTAATGCTGCCGTCAAGCGTCATTGCCGCTGCGCCTCAGAATTTTCCCGCTTTGCGTTTCACCCAGATGTTCTCAGCCGTCGCGGCGGCGAGGTGGATCTCCTGATTCCGGCAGGAAACCCGGAAAGTACTTTTATCAAGCGAAACTCCGATCAGCGCCACCGGATCGCCGACCGCAAGACCGGCAGATTCGGCTGCGTTGAGATTGCGGCTGAAACGGTCGATGACGGCCTCCTCTCCTGCACTGAGCGCACTCAGCACACAGAAGTTTGCGGCCTCTTCCCGCTGAAGATTTTCCATCGCCTCGGTGAGATAGATCTGCAATGCCCGCGCATCGGAACGATTTTCAATCGCTTCGGAAAAGATTACGAAACGTTCGATGGTATCCTCATCCACCACGTGTTCAAGCCGACAGGCGGTGTCGGAGGCTGTGGCCGACGGCAGTCCGAGGATTTCCGTGAAGAAGCGTTTGAGCACCCGGTGCCGGTTTATCACCCGGCCGGCGACCTCCCGCCCGGAAGCGGTCAGCTCCACCGGATAGTGGGTGTTGTAGATGATATATCCCATCGCCTCCAGTTGTCGGAGCGCGCCGGTTACCGACGGCATTTTAACCTTCAGTTTTTCGGCGATCTCCTTGGAATGAGCGTGTCCATCGACGGCGATCAATTCCGCGATTGCCTCAAGATAATCCTCAAGACTTTCGGTGAGTTTCTTTGCCATTGATTTCTCCGTTTGATCTTCACTGCCGATTATCCGCGGCGATGAAGCATCATCTCCGCCCCATTCGTTCACCGCGCCGGGATAATATACCGGTCGAAACCGGAAATAGCAATCTCAGTTGTTGTATTTAACAGTAAAACCAACCTGCCCCCCCCGTCGCTTATGTTGGAATATATTCCGGGATTTCAGTCGGACGTCTTTGAGGAGAAAAAGTCATTTTGTGCTGTTATTTACCCCTTTTTTACCCGAAAAACGGATTGTTTTTTATCGTTTTTATAGATATAATATTGACAGGTCAATTAAAAGCCATGGCCATGCCATAAAACAACCAGGATAAACCAGATGACAAAAATAATCAAATTTCCCGAAATTGATCCGGCGCTGCGACACGAACGTCTCTCCATCCCCGGAAGCGGCAGATTTCGCGCCGTGCTCGATACCGACACCTACAATGAAATCGACGACCAGTTCGCGCTCGCCTGGGCTATGCTCTCACCGGAGAAACTCGATATGCGCGCGATCCTGGCGGCGCCATTCGCGAACCACCGTTCGGACGGCCCCGCCGACGGCATGAGAAAGAGTTTCGACGAAATCGTCCGGATTTTCGACCTGCTTGGACTCTCTCCCGCCGGTCGGGTCTTCCCGGGCGCAGAACGCTTTATTGACGAACCTGACGTACCCGTCGATTCCCCCGCCGCCCGGCGACTCGTCGAACTCGCCCATGAAGCCGCCCGCGACGGCGAGATTCTGAACGTAATCGCGATCGCCGCCTCCACCAACATCGCTTCCGCTCTCCTGATGGATCCGGAAATCATCAAATATATCCGGGTCACCTGGCTCGGCGGCCACGCCTTTTACGTCGGCAGCAACCGGGAATTCAATCTTATTCAGGACGTCCGGGCAGCCCGGGTGCTTTTCGACTCCGGAGTTCCGCTCACTCTGATCCCCTGCCTCGGAGTGGCCGAACTGCTTGCCGCCAGCC
>CAKUKT010000348.1 GCA_934663655.1 uncultured Victivallaceae bacterium | reverse complement strand
CTCGGCATCTCCCCCGGGGAAACCGACGCCGACGGAACCTTCTCCCTTGAAACCGTCGCCTGCCTCGGCTGCTGCAGTCTCGCCCCGGTGATGAGCGTCAACGGCCGGGTCTACGGCAAACTCGACCGCAAGCGCATTGCCGCCATTCTCAAGGAGTACCGCCAGAAATGAATACCGACAGCAAAATCAAGTTCCTCCGAGTCGGCGTGGCCAGCTGCGGCATCGCCGCCGGCGCCGCCGCGGTTTTCGACCGCCTCCGCGAAAAAGCCGCCGTGCCGGTGATCGGCGTCGGCTGCCTCGGCCACTGCTACGCCGAACCGATGGTCGAAGCGGTGCTCGCCGACGGTTCCTCGATCATTTACCGCGACGTCCATGACACCGAGGATGAAATCGGCAACATTCTTTCGCTCGGCGAAGAACATCGTTTTGAAATCCCCCCTGCCCGCAAACAGCGCGAACTGATCAAGGTGCTGGCGCTCGCCGGACGGGTTGATCCGACCAGTTTCGACGCCTACATCGAAGCCGGCGGCTATGCCGGACTCAAGCGCGCCCTCTCCCTGACTCCGGAGGAGGTGATCAACGAAATGAAGCTCTCCGGACTGCGCGGACGCGGCGGCGGCGGTTTTCCGACCGGCAACAAGTGGGGATTTCTCGCCGCCAAGCAGGCCGAGGAGAAGATCGTGATCTGCAACGCCGACGAGGGTGATCCGGGGGCGTTCATGGACCGGTCGCTGATGGAGAGCGTGCCGCACCAGGTGCTCGAAGGGATGCTGATCGCCGCACATGCGACCGGCGCGACCCGGCTTTTCATCTACTGCCGCGCGGAATACCCGCTGGCGATCAAACACCTTAAAATCGCGATCGAACAGATCTACGAACATAAACTCAACGTAATCGACGGCAGAACGCTGGAAATCATCATCAAGGAGGGCGCGGGCGCCTTCGTCTGCGGCGAGGAGACCGCTCTCATCGCCTCACTCGAAGGAAAACGCGGCACCCCGCGCTTCCGGCCTCCGTTCCCGACCGACAGCGGTTTCCAGGGCTGCCCGACCATGATCAACAACGTCGAAACCTTCGGCAACGTGCCGCTGATTCTGCGCGAAGGCGGAGCCGCTTTCGCAGCGGTCGGAACCGCCGGCAGCAAGGGGACGAAACTTTTCGCGCTGGCCGGCGACCTGAAATATCCGGGTCTGGTCGAGGTGCCGATGGGAATCACCCTCGGCGAGATCGTCTTTGAGATCGGCGGAGCCGACCGGGAGTCGGTGAAGGCGGTGCAGACCGGCGGTCCCTCCGGCGGCTGCATTCCGGTGGAACTCTTCGACACCCCGGTGGATTACGATTCCCTGCGCGCACTCGGCGCGATCATGGGTTCCGGCGGGATGATCGTCATCAGCAAGAATCGCTGCATGGTGGAGACCGCGCGCTACTTCCTCGACTTCACCCACCGCGAGAGCTGCGGCAAGTGCACCTTCTGCCGGGTCGGGACGATGCGGATGTTCGAAACGCTCGAACGCATTGTCGCCGGCAAGGGCGAGGAGTCGGACCTCGATTTTCTCGCCGATCTCGGCGCCAAGGTCAAAGCGGGCGCGCTGTGCGGTCTCGGGCAGACCGCGCCCAACCCGGTGCTGGCGACGTTGCGTTACTTCCGCAACGAATACGAAGCGCACGTGCGCGAACACCGCTGTGAAGCACTCCAGTGCAACGCGCTGGTCTCGCTCGAACTCGACCAGTCGCGCTGTGTGAAGTGCCGCCTCTGCATCAAGAACTGTCCGACCGGTGCGATCAGCGATGATTTCGTGATTGACCCGGACAAATGCACCCGCTGCAACAGCTGCCTCGAAGTCTGCCCCCGGAAGGCGATCAGCCGGGTATCGAAAGGAAATATTTAAGCCATGAGCATTGAATTTATACTTGACGGCCGTCCGGTCACAGCCGAAGCCGGGGAGACGATTCTCAACGTGGCCCGTCGGAACGGCATTGAAATCCCGACGCTGTGCGGGGAGAGCCGGATCACCAAGAATACCAGTTGTTTTGTCTGCGTGGTTCGCGATCACAAAACGGGGCGTTATCTGCCCTCGTGTTCGGCGATGCCGACGCCCGGTCAGGAGATCGACGTCACGACTCCGGAAGTGCTGGAGATGCGCCGTACCGCGCTCAATCTGCTGCTCAGCGAACACCGCGGCGACTGCGAAGCTCCCTGTACCGTCGCCTGCCCTGCGCACGCAGCGGTCGAAGAGTATGTGCGTGCCGGTCGCAAAGGCGACTTTCTCGGCAGCCTCAAGATCATCAAGGAGCGGATTCCGCTGCCGATGTCGATCGGGCGGGTCTGCCCGCGTTTCTGCGAAAAGGAGTGCCGCCGCAACGTCTACGGCAAGCCGGTGGCGATCAATGAATTTAAGCGCCTTGCCGCCGATCTTTTCTACGACACCTATATGGAGGAACTTCCTCCGGAAACCGGCAAACGCGTTGCAATTGTCGGAGCTGGTCCGGCGGGGCTTTCCGCGGCCTATTTTCTGCGCCGCAACGGGGTTGGGGCGGTGATTTTCGACGCGATGCCGGCGGCGGGCGGTATGCTTCGTTACGGTATTCCGGAGTATCGGCTTCCCAAGGCGATTCTCGACCGGGAAATCGCCCATTTTGAAAAACTCGGAGTGGAGTTCCGCTTCAATTGTCGCCTTGGCGACAACCTGGCGCTCGACGAACTTCAGCGCGATTACGACGCGGTGATTGTCGCAATCGGCTGCTGGAAGGCCTCCGGC
>CAKUKT010000347.1 GCA_934663655.1 uncultured Victivallaceae bacterium | reverse complement strand
ACTGCGGAGAGGGCGGCGAGGATCCGGAACGCGAACATCCCGGTCCGGATGGTCTGGATCGCCACAGCGCGATCCGTCAGGTGGCCAGCGGCCGTTTCGGCGTGACCGCCTCCTATCTCGCCGGGGCGCGGGAGCTTCAGATCAAGATGGCTCAGGGCGCCAAGCCGGGGGAGGGCGGACAGCTGCCCGGACACAAGGTTGACGAGGCGATTGCCCGGGTACGTCATTCGCTGCCCCGGGTGACGCTGATTTCGCCGCCACCGCATCATGATATCTATTCGATCGAGGATCTGGCGCAGTTGATTCACGATTTGCGTTGCGCGAATCCGGAAGCGCGAATTTCGGTCAAGCTGGTTTCCGAAGTCGGCGTCGGCACCATTGCCGCCGGAGTTGCGAAGGCCCGGGCCGATGTGATATTGATCAGTGGTCACGACGGTGGTACCGGAGCTTCTCCTCTGACCAGCATCAAACATGCGGGACTGCCGTGGGAACTCGGATTGGCCGAAGCTCAACAGACGCTGGTGCTGAATCAATTGCGCGGACGGGTGCGACTGCAGGTCGACGGGCAGCTCAAGACCGGTCGGGACGTGGTGATCGGAGCATTGCTCGGCGCAGAGGAGTTCGGTTTTGCGACGACGCTGCTGGTTTGTCTCGGCTGCGTTATGATGCGTAAATGCCACGACAACTGCTGCCCGGTCGGGGTGGCCACTCAGGATCCCGAACTGCGCAAGTGTTTTACCGGCAAGCCGGAATATATTGAGAATTTTCTGCGCATGGTAGCCGGAGAGGTCAGGGAGTTGCTGGCCGGACTTGGTTTGCGTTCGCTTGACGAGGCGGTCGGACGTTCGGATCTGCTGCGGATGAGCGCTGCGCTCGACTGCTACAAGGCGCGCAACCTGGATTTCTCCCGGATTTTCGCGGTGGCGGAGGGGGCGGTGCGCCGGTACAGCGGCGCGGCTCCGGCGGTGGAGAATTTCGACGCCCGGGAACTGCTGCCGTCGCTGGCGAAGGCGCTGGAGAAGGGAACTTCCGCCCGGCTGGAACTGGTGTTGCGCAATACTGATCGGAGCGTCGGAGCGACGCTCAGCTGTGCCCTGGTCAGAAAATATGGCGCGGATGGACTTCCGGATGGTACGATTCACGTGGATTTCACCGGGGTCGCCGGACAGAGTTTCGGCGCGTTTCTGGCGAAGGGAATCACCTTTGACCTCACCGGAGAAGCCAATGATTTCGTCGGCAAGGGATTGTCCGGCGGTACGATTGTGATCCGGCCGCCTGCCGGGACGACTTTCCGTCCCGAAGAGAATGTGATCGCGGGCAATGTGATCGGCTACGGCGGCACTTCCGGCAGGATTTTCCTCAACGGGCAGGCCGGTGAACGCTTTGCGATCCGCAACAGCGGAGTGGTCGCGGTGGTTGAAGGCGTCGGCGACCACGGCTGCGAATATATGACCGGTGGCCGGGTGGTGGTGCTGGGTTCGACCGGAGTGAACTTCGCCGCCGGCATGACCGGGGGAATCGCCTACGTCTATGACGAATCGAACGATTTCGATCTGCGGTGCAATGTTGAGACCGTCGACCTTGAGAGCATTGCCGCCGGTTCCGCGGCGGAAGCGGAACTGCTGGAGCTGATCCGGGAACACCTTGACGCCACCGGCAGCCCGCGGGCGGCCGAGATGCTGGAGAAGTGGGAGGATTGCCGCGGACTTTTCGTGCGGGTCATTCCCTTTGAATATCGAAACGCGCTGTTGCAGCGCGGCAGGGAGGAGTGAAAAATGTCGGCAAGAGCTTTTCTGGAGCGAGCGCGGGTTTCCGGGATATACCGTCCGGTTGCCGAACGAATCCGGGATTTCAATGAGGTTGAGCGTCCGTTCTCGGACCGGGAGATATTCGATCAGGCCGGGCGCTGTATGAATTGCGGTATTCCGTTCTGTCATGGTTCGGGGTGTCCGCTGGGGAACCGGATTTTCGACATCAATGCCGCGGCGGCGCGCGGTGACTGGAAGGAGGCGTGGGCATTGTTGAATTCGACCAGTCCCATGCCGGAATTTACCAGTCGGATTTGTCCGGCCTTGTGTGAGGGAAGTTGCACCGCTTCGCTGGCGACGGAGGCGGTGATGATCCGTCAGATCGAGAAGGCGATCACCGATCACGCGTTTGAACTTGATCTGGTGAAACCGGTGTTCCCGGCGCGGCGAACCGGTTGCCGGGTGGCGGTGATCGGTTCCGGTCCGGCCGGGCTGGCGGCGGCGATTGAACTAAACCGCCTCGGTCACCTGGTGACCGTTTACGAACGCAATGCCCGGCCCGGCGGTTTGCTTCGCTACGGTATTCCGGATTTCAAGCTCGCGAAATCCCTGGTGGATCGACGGGTGGCGCTGATGGCTCTCAGCGGGATCGAATTTGTCTGCGACACCCGGATCGGCGAGGATATCGGTGCGGAATACCTGCTCCGGCGCAGCGATGCGCTGGTGATCGCCACCGGGACGCCGATCGCCCGGGATCTGAAGATTCCCGGGCGGGAACTTGGCGGAATTTATCCGGCGCTGGAACTGCTCGGCAATCAGAACCGGGTGATTTCGGGCGAATTGTCCGCCCATCCGATCCGGCTGGAAGGTCGGCGGGTGCTGGTGATCGGCGGCGGCGACACCGGTTCGGACTGTGTCGGCACCGCGAATCGGCTCGGCGCGGCAGCGGTCACTCAGATTGAGATCATGCCGAAGCCGCCGGTGGAGCGTTCTCCGTCGACGCCGTGGCCGCAGTGGCCGTATC
>CAKUKT010000346.1 GCA_934663655.1 uncultured Victivallaceae bacterium | reverse complement strand
AAAGCCTATGGTGGTCGGCGCGCGATCGCCTGGATGGAACTTTACGCCGGGGAAAAGGCGAATGCGGTGTATGGGCGGGAGGTCTGGCTGCCTCAGGAAACTATTGACGCCATTGCGGAGTATCGGATAGCGATCAAGGGACCGTTGACGACGCCGGTAGGCGGCGGATTCCGTTCGCTGAATGTGGCGCTGCGGCAGGAGCTGGATCTTTATGCGTGTGTGCGTCCGGTGCGGTATTTCCCCGGGGTGCCTTCTCCGGTGCTGCATCCGGAACTCACTGATATGGTGGTGTTCCGCGAAAACACCGAGGATATCTACGCCGGTATTGAGTGGAACGCGGGAACTTCTGAAGTGGCGCGGGTGATCGATTTCCTGCGCAACGAGATGGGAGTCAAGAAGATTCGTTTTCCGGAGAGTTCGAGCATCGGCATCAAGCCGATTTCCCGCGAGGGCAGCGAACGGCTGATCCGGGCCGCGATCGATTACGCGCTGGCCAACGGACGGCGCAATGTGACGCTGGTTCACAAGGGAAACATCATGAAGTTCACCGAGGGGGGCTTCAAGAACTGGGGGTATGAACTTGTCCGGCGTGAATACGCTGATGTCGCGGTGGCCGCCCCAGATTGCGGCGGAGTGGCTCCGGAGGGAAAACTGCTGGTCAAAGATTGTATCTGTGACGCGTTTCTGCAGCAGATCCTCACGCGTCCGGCCGAATATGATGTAATTGCGACGATGAATCTCAACGGCGATTATGTCTCCGATGCGCTTGCCGCCTGTGTCGGCGGGATTGGAATTGCTCCCGGAGCAAATATCAATTACCGTACCGGTCACGCGATTTTCGAGGCCACCCACGGTACGGCGCCTAAATATGCCGGCATGGACAAGGTGAATCCCTGTTCGCTGGCGCTCTCCGGGGAGATGCTGTTGCGCCATCTTGGCTGGAATGAGGCGGCGGATCTGGTGATTGCCGCGATCGGTCGGACGATTTCCGACCGGATCATGACATACGATTTGGCCCGACTGACCGAAAATGCCACCGAAGTAAGCTGTTCGGGTTTTGCCCGTGCGGTGGTTGAACGCATGTGATCCGATGGCGGTAACGCGAAAAATCTGGATTCTGGCGGGAGAAGCCTCGGGAGATCTCTACGGAGCCCGGCTGGCGGAGGAGTTGCGTATGCTTGCTTCCGCGAAGGGGGAGCAGCTGGAACTCTCCGGTATGGGCGGTCCGCGGATGATAGCGGCAAAGGTTCCGGTGCTGGTCGATTCCACCGAACTTGGGGTGATGGGCGTGGTGGAGGTGTTGAAACTGCTCTTCACCTTTATCCGGATTTATTTTAAACTGGTGGGCACGGCGCGGCGGGAACGTCCGGATCAGGTGGTGCTGATCGACTATCCCGGGTTCAATCTGCTGTTTGCGCTGGCGATGTATTATTCGCGGATTCCGGTGGTGTGGTATGTTTGTCCGCATCTCTGGGTGTGGGGCAAATGGCGCCTGCCGGTATTGGCGAAAATATGCCGGAAAATGCTGGTGATATTCCCGTTTGAAGTAGAGGTTTTTGCGCGGACCCGGTTGAGAGCCGAGTTTGTCGGCCATCCGCTGGTAGATATTGTTGCCGAACGTCGGGATCCGTCGATAGTTCGTGATCCGGATCTATTGTTGCTGTTGCCGGGCAGCCGGACGATGGAGATCAACCGTCTGCTGCGGCCGATGCTGGAGTCGGTGCTGGAGTTGTCGCAGCGTCATTCGGAATTGAAGTTCCATTTGTCCGCGCCGCGGGAGAAGATCGCGCGGCTCTGCGAGGAAGGAATCACGGCATTTCGCCGTCGCCATCCGGAGGCGCCGCCGGTTACGGTGAGTGTCGGAGACACTGGGTTATGGCAGCAACGTGCCGGGACGGGTATTGCCGCCAGTGGAACGGTCACCGTGGAATCGGCGATTGCGGGTTTGCCGCTGGTGGTTGGTTACAAGCTCAACCCGGTAACCTTATTTCTGGCGTCGCTGGTGGTGCGTCTCTATCGGGGGTTTTTCACGATGGTGAACATCATTGCCAACCGGGAGGTTTTCATCGAACTGCTGCAATGGCGTTTCGCGCCGAAGCGGATTGTTCCGGCAGTGGAGGCGATCCTGCCGGGAGGGGAACGCCGGGCGGAGGTGGAAGCCGGAATGGGCGAGGTACGGGAGCTGCTTGCCTCCAGCAGTACAAGTGCGGCATACCAGGCGGCGGAGGCGTGTTATTCGCTTTTCGGCGGAGAGTCGGAACACTGTCCGGTGGAAGCGGAGAACGACCACCTGGAGCAAGAACCCCCTGAGTCGGATCAAACGAGATAGTAAGAGTGGGGATCTGGAGTACGGCGAAAAGGATTTCAGACCGTTGCCCGATTGGATAGAAATACCCCTCTCCTGCCTATCCGCTTGAGGCGGCTTACGGATATGACCGATTGTTGCCCGGCCGAATGGAATTACTCTTTCCTGGCTTCCATCCCTCCTGCCTTGTTTGCGGAGACGGTGAATGCTGTATAAACCGAATGGAAAACCTCTTCATTCTCACATAAATATAACCACGGCAAGTCGAGCATTTATTCCGGGAGAGGAATCTTCCGACCGGACGTCGAAGTGGTGAAAAAAATCCAGAATTCTGGTCTGAGATTGAATTTCCGGTTCAGGCGTTTGTCTGAAACATCGGATAGCGGAACTTATCTTCTTCAGTGATTTGTCTCAACACCCGACATGGCACGCCGACGGCGACGACGTTCGGCGGAATGGATCTGGAAAC
>CAKUKT010000345.1 GCA_934663655.1 uncultured Victivallaceae bacterium | reverse complement strand
CCTGTATGACGATCCGGATTATACCGAGATTCCGCTTGTGGAGGCATGGGCGGATTCGACAAAATATCTGTCAGCATTTCAATCCGTTTCTCCGCGCAAATTAGAATTCAAAAACATCACATTACCGAAACCGCCTTATTCATACATGTTGGAGAAATCTCAGTTATGATTATTTACGACCTTGAAACTCATCAAGTGCAATCCGGCCGGGCGGCGCTGCGATACAGCGACAGCCCGCAGCCGCTGCAACTGAAAATGCATGGAACGGTTCCCGCAGCGGTGGCGCAGTACCGCGCCTCCGTTGCGGTCGAACCGCGCGCGCTTGAAAAGTGCACCATGTGCCGGGCGGAGAATGCTGATATCTCCCGCGAGGGCGACGTATTCACCATCCGGTTTGCCACCGATACCGAAAATTTTCTGGCTGCGGTCGACGGCAAAAGCTGCGGGCGCACAGTCTGGTTTGCGCTCCGCGGCCTTGACGCAGGCGGGAAGGAAGTGCTTTACACGGCGTTTCAGATCACGGCCTTCCCCGCCGTAGACCCGGGCGTACTGCTGCCGGGACAACTTGAACCGCTGACGATCACGACACTGAACGGCCTCCGGGGGAAAGTTGAATTCTACGACGCGGAGGGAAAGCTGATCCATACTGAGGGGAATGCCCTTCATTTGCCCCGAGTGGCCGGTCCGGTCGGCCCGCAAGGCCCTCAGGGCGAAACCGGGCCGGAGGGCGCGCAGGGGCCTCGAGGTGAAAAAGGTCCTGCCGGGGCGACGATCATCGCGGACCCGGTGACGGAGATGGCGGTGGCGGATGAGACGTGGGGCGACTGCCGGTATCTCGATACGGCGTTCCGGCAGCTGAGCTTCCGGGGGAGAGTGCGGAGTCTCCGGCGCGTTTCGCTTGAGATGGTCAGCATCGATTCCGGCGTGACCGGGAACATCGTCCTCGTGCCGATCGTGAACGGCTCCGAGCTCTCCGGCACCTCGTTCGTCGTTGCAGTCGGAGCGGCTCCGGCCGTGGCGGAATTCGCACTCGAAGTCGCCTCCGGGACGCTCGCGCTCCGGCGCGACACCGACGACGAACGCGACACCCTCAAAGACGCGGAAGGCTCCGTGACCGCGGTCGTCCTCAGCGTCATTCTGGAGGTGCAGTATTATGATGCGTGATCCGATCACCGACGCCGCGCAGGACCCGTCCTGCCTGCTCTGCCTGACGCCCGACCGGGGCGGCTCCTGGTGGAGCCGTTTGCGTCCTCCGACGCCGCGCAATTTTGCGGATAACCCGATAGCGTGGACGAATGCAAAAACCGCTTTGGATGTAACGGATCAATCGCATGATTTTACGTTTGAAATCGAGTTCAAATGCGTAAAAACAAATGCGGTCTATATTTTTGCGTCTGACGGGTCGAATGATTTTATTCGTGTGTTTATGTCAAGCGGAGAGATCATCGTAAGCACAGCGCTACTGAGCACAGCATCCGGTGGATCAACACAGTTTTCGGCAGGTTCTGACTCAACAAATCGCCATGCTCTGACCGTGAAAATGATAGAAAATACCATTACTGCATTGATTGACGGTGAGATCGTTTACACACGTGAAAATCTGGTCAGAAATGCGATTGAAATTTCCGCCCCGCGATCAAATGCCGGTTATGTCTATAAAATTTCTATTACAGACGATACCACCGGCGAAATCGTCTGGCAGGCCGCATACTCCGATCTGTACGACACGTCGAATCCGTGGCCGTCGCCCGTTCCTGAAAACTTTGCCGAGAATGCCAAGGCTTTCTATGACTGTCAGGCGGTGGTGCGGGAAGCACTCGATCCGACGCATGATTACAGTTTCCTCATCGATGCGGAGATCGTCAGGGAGAATCCGGAGTGCTCAATGTTCTACGCCGGCGGGGACAAGTTTCCGTTCGGTGTGTATGCTTACAGCGACAACACCATAAGAGTTTTCAGCAACTTGCTGCGACCCGCCGGCGATACAAGCTCAAAGTACGTTACAGTTGTTGCCTACTCCGGGGATACCCGCCTACAAGGGCGTCATGCCATCGAATTAAGCATCGAAGGCGATACGATGCGTGTCTTTTTGGACGGTACCGAGATTGCGCATCAGTACAAAACTGTCAGAACCGGAACCGCCACTGTCGGGCTTCCAAATTGCAACAGCGGCTACGTGTATAAAATTCAAATCACGGATTTAACTGACAATCAAGTTGTCTGGTCTTATCCGTCCGAAGCGGAAAGGGTGCGGCTCATCACGAAAACGAACGTCCGCACTGACCGGGGGGCGTTCGAGGCGGCGGACGAAACGGCGACCGCGACGATCGCAACGCAGTTGTCCGGTACGCCGACTGCCTTGCTGGCATTCACGGACGACTGGGAAGTCATCACCGGTGCGACCATGCCGGACGGCGTTTACACCCTCGCTTCCGGCCGGCGCCTGCGCGCCCTGCTCGGTTTCGACCGTGCACTTCCCGCCGCCGAAATCGCGGCGCTGACGCCGAAGAAGCAGCCACTCTCGTGGGCGGGAATCCGGGATGTCGTGCGGCGCGGGCGGGCGCAGCGTTACTTCGCAGTCGGCGACGTGCTGACCGTCGCAACTCCGCGCTGGACCATCGAATATGAGGTCACGGGCTTCGACCAGGTTGAACCGGCCGACGCCGCGCTGACGCACAGCATGACGCTGCTTCCGGTGCGGCTGGTGACCAACTTGCAATTCGACGCGCCGGAGCCCGGAAACCCCGACGCGAACCGGGCGCAATACGGCTGCAACCGGTGGGAT
>CAKUKT010000344.1 GCA_934663655.1 uncultured Victivallaceae bacterium | reverse complement strand
AGTTCACCCCGTTCAAACCCGGAATATCGCCCCGATTTTACGCCCCAGCAGCGCTCCGGCCGCCGCCAGCGTCGCCGCAAGAAAAAGCATCGCCCAGACCCCGAACGCACATGCCGTACCCGGCCCGGCCCCGAGAATCTGCGCCAGTTCGTACAGTGCCTTCGTGATCGGATAATATTGCGCCCGCTGCGCCAAAATCAGCGAATCGGACACTTCAAGCATCGAGAAGCTGAATGCGAAAAGTCCCCCGACAATCAGATTGGCGCTGACCAGCGGCAGCGTCACCCGGGTGAGTACCCGCCAGGCACCGGCCCCGAAATTCCGGGCCGCATTTTCCAGCTCCTCCGGTGTCTGTTCCAGTCCCGCTCCCACCGAACGCACCACATAGGGAATGCGGCGTACCGCATAGGCGATTCCCAGCAGCCACAGGGGATTTTCGACCGGGTTGAAACATTGCGCCGCCCAGCTGTACTTCACCGACATCCCGAGAAAACCAAACGCCACCACCACTCCGGGCACCGCCAGCGGCAGCATCGCCAGAATGTCCGCCGCGCCCGCCCCGCGCAGCCGCCACCGTCCCGCCGCCAGCGCGATCAGCACCCCGCAAATCAGCGCCAGCCCCATCGCCAGCAGCGAATAACGCAGACTGTTCATGATCGACGGCAGCACCAGCGCATTGGACAACGCATTGTCGAAGTGTTCCAGCGTGAACCCCTCCGGCAGCAAGGTCTGATAATAACGCCGCGAAAAGGCGGTCAGCACCAGCGCCAGGTGGGGCAATCCGGCCGCAAACGTAACCAGCAGGAAGGCTGAAGTCGGCAGAAAACGACGCCAGCTGTGCAGCCGTACCGCTCCGCCGCCGGGATTGCCCTTGTTGACCGATACTCCGCCGCTCCGGAGCGCCAGCCGCGACACCGCATAGAGCAGCGCCGAAACCACCAGCAGTATCAGCACCAGCGCATAAGGTACCGGATTGGTCTCCAGTTCGGTAAGCCCGTTGAAAATCTGCACCGGAGTGGTCCGGGTGTAACCGAACATCAACGGCGTCCCCATCTCCGTGAAACTCCAGATCAGCACAATACTGCCGCCCGCGAGTATACCCGGTTTCAGCAGCGGCAGCCGCACCTGGAAAAAGCGCCGCCAGGATCCGGCTCCCAGGTTCGCCGCCGCCTCGTCCAGCGCCGGATCGATGTTCCCGAGCGCGGTCACGAGATTGAGGTAGAATATCGGATAGAGGTGCAGCGCCTCGATCGC
This sequence comes from uncultured Victivallaceae bacterium, assembly GCA_934663655.1. Lineage (GTDB taxonomy): Bacteria > Verrucomicrobiota > Lentisphaeria > Victivallales > Victivallaceae > UBA1784. The sequence continues at coordinate 1,538 of CAKUKT010000344.1, read as the reverse complement.
ACATACCGAGAAAAATTTACCCGACCCGCCCAGAAAATCATACGGACCCAGTCCAATCGTTCCCAGTAATGTGTTAAGCACCCCGTAGTGCCCGAGCAATTGCTGGAAACCCAGCGCCCCGACAAAGGGCGGCAGAATCATCGGCAACATCATCAGCAACGGCGTCGCCTCCTTCAGCGGAAATTCATACCGGTTGTAGAGCAGCGCCAGAATCATCGACACCACAAACACCAGCGATGTGGTCACCAGCGCAATCGCCAGACTGTTGAGCAATCCCTCCAGGTAGACCCGGTTGCGGAACACCTCCACGATCAGCCGCCAGTCACACCCCACTTCCACCACCGTATAGATCGGCAGCAGCAGAAATATTCCCAGAAATCCGACAATCGCCGCCAGCAGCAGATATTGTACGACCCGCCTCATACTCTTCCCTTTTCCATTTCCGGCGCGACCCGGAATCCTCATTCTTCCCGGTTTACTCCGCCGTGAACCCGCCCTGTTTTTTTTACTCCCCCGCCGCGGCCAGCCGGGCCGCTTCCAGATAGTTGCGCCGGGCGAAATCACTCCATTCCCGGAGTGTGGCGGCGACATCGGCGGCGCTGCGGTCGTCGCTGGTTCGCAGCAGCTGTTCAGCCGCGTCGGCTCCGGCGTAATCGAACGGCAGCGCATTGAACTTCTCCATCGCCCGGGGTACCTTTTCCGGCCCCCCGGCGGCGATAATTGCCCGCCATGCCGCCTGTAGTTCGGCGTGGGGTTCGATCGCAATGGTTTTGAGCAGAGTTCTCAGCAGTCCGTAATAGCGGGAGGTCCACTCCGGATGGTAGATGAAATCCGCTCCGGATTCATAGGGGTTGTAATCCGGCTGAAAGAAATTTTTCTGATTGTCCGGAGTATAGAGATCACGCCGGATCGGCGGTCGGTTGAGCTGGTTCTTTTCCGGACCGCCGGGGACTCCGCACCGCAGCACGTGAAGCAGCTGACCTTCCCGGGAGAGCAGGAAATCGATGAATTCCTCCGCCACCTGCCGGTTCGGCGCTCCCCGCAGCAGCTGAACCGGATCGGCGGAAACCGCGGTGCCTCCCTTCGGCGTAACGTAAACAATCCGGCTTTCCCCGTCGAAGTGGTCGGCACTCCAGGTCATTTCGCTGAAACCGTAGGTGTCGATCGCCATACCGGCGGCGGCGTTGCCGGCGGCGACATCACGAACCACCTGCCCGGCCGAATCACTGAGATTCCGGGTGTTGGCAAACATCCGTTTGATCCGGTTCAATCCATCGGCCCAGCCGGCCGCCGGATCCCCCGCCTCCGCCATGTGCTGCTGAATGACGATCTCAAAACATTTGTTGGCCGAACCCGATTTGGAAGGATCGGCCAGAGAGAGCATATTGAAGTATTTCGGTTCCGCCAGATCGCTCCAGCGCACCGGGGGAGAGGGATCCTCCAGTTCCTTCATTCGATCGACGTTGTAGCAGATGCCGAAAGTCGAAAGCACCACCCCGTAATACCGCCCCTGCTTGTCGTACAGCTCGTCGCCGCCG
>CAKUKT010000343.1 GCA_934663655.1 uncultured Victivallaceae bacterium | reverse complement strand
GACCAGCAGCGCGATATTGGCGGTGCGGTTCGGATCGTACTCGATCGTCGCCACTCTGGCCGGTACATTCTCCTTGGCCCGGACAAAATCAACCATCCGGTAACGACGTTTGTTTCCGGCACCCCGGAAACGGGTGGTGATGCGTCCCTGATTATTGCGGCCGCCGGTCGACTTCTTACCCTTGACCAGACTCTTCTCGGGAGCGGTTCTGGTCAGGTTCGAAACATCGATCACCGTCATGTGCCGCCGCGAGGGAGTCGTCGGATTGAAACTCTTGATAGCCATTACTCTTCTCTCCCTCAGATTATTTCAATGCTGCCTTCGGCAAGCGTAACCACCGCGCGCTTCCAATCGGGACGACGCCCCATCTTCATGCTGCGACCGGCGCGTTTGGCTTTACCGAGATAGTTCATGATGTTCACCGACTTGACCTTGACGTGGAAAAGCTCCTCCACCGCCTTGCCGATCTCAATCTTTCCAGCATCCGGGTGCACCTTGAAGGTATATTTCTTCTCCTGCATCAGTGCGTTGCACTTTTCGGTCACCACCGGAGCGATAATCACTTCAAAAGCGTTTTTCATTTATCGCAATCCTTCCCTTACGCCAGACGATCGATGAAGATGTCCAGGGCTTCCTTGGTGAAGACAAGTTTCTTGAAACGCAGCAGCTCGTAAGTGTTCACGGTCGCGGAACGGCGCAGTACCATCATCGGCAGGTTGCCGGTGGCGCAGATCGCCGCCTCGCTGAACGTATTCACAGAAAGCATCACCGTTTCATCGGCGATCTGAAGATTCTTCAGCACCGCGACCGCGCTGCGGGTCTTGTGATCGGGCAGATCGAAATTGTCGATGACCATCACATCTCCCTCTTCAAGCCGCTCCGAAAACGCCCGCTTCAGCGCCAGCGCCAGCACTTTTTTGTTCACCTTCTTGGCGAACGAACGCGGCACCGGTCCGAAAATCGTTCCGCCTCCAACCCACACCGGACTGCGGTTGGAACCGGCACGGGCGCCACCACGGCCCTTCTGACGGAAAGGCTTGGCACCACCGCCACTGACTTCGCCGCGCGTCTTCGTGCAGGCGGTACCGGCACGGGCACCGGCCAGATAAGCGACCACGGCATCGTGAACAGCCTGTTCGCCCTTCTCCATCTCAATGGCGCTGTCCGGAATCACGTATTCACCAACCCGGGCTCCCGCGCAATTGAGGATATCCAAAGTTTTAGACATTTGCTCTTTCCTCCCCCGGATTTACTTCTTCGCCGCCGCTTTGCGCGCGCTCTTGATCAAAAGAATGCCGCCGTTGGCTCCGGGAACCGCGCCCTTGACCAGCAACACATTGTCATCGACCATCACCCGGACGATTTCAAGGTTCTGAACCGTATGACGCGTATTGCCGTAGTGTCCGGGCATCCGTTTGCCCTTGTTGACTCGGCCCGGCCATTCGCAGCAGCCGATCGAACCGGTACGACGCTCCCAGGCACCACCGTGGCTGGCCCGGCCGCCGCCGAAGTTGTGGCGCTTGACCACACCCTGGAAACCGCGACCCTTGATCGTACCGACCACATCGAGACGTTCGCCGACGGAAAAGATGTCCGCCTTGAACACCGTACCCGGCTCCGGAGTCTCCGTGGTGCGGAACTCACGCAGCACCGCCGGCAGACGATCCCCGGTTACCCCGGCCTTGGCCAGGTGACCGGCACGCGCCTTGGTCACATTCTTGGCTTTGCGCGAACCATAGCCCAGCTGCACCGCCGTATAGCCGTCGCGCTCCATGGTCTTGACGCAGGTGACCACACAGGGCCCCGCCTCGATCACCGTCACCGGGATCAGGACGCCGGCCTCATTGTAGACCTGGGTCATACCGACCTTTTTACCGATTAATCCATTCATAAATGTTCTCCTTTCTCAATGAGAAACTTTCGGTACGCGCTCCCAATCGGCCGGGAACGTAGGTACCTATGCGCCGAACGCATCCGGCAACAGAATGCGTTACGCCGCAATCGACTCCGGTATTCCGCAATCAGAATCCGGCTTTGATCGAAATATCCACGCCGGCGGGCAGATTGAGCTTCTTGAGCTCATCAACCGTCTTCGCCGTCGGGTTGACAATGTCCATCATACGCTTGTGCGTACGGATCTCAAACTGCTCCATCGACTTCTTGTCGACGTGCGGAGAACGGTTGACCGTCCAGCGCTCGATGCGGGTCGGAAGCGGAACCGGGCCGGCCACGAGAGAACCGGTACGTTTCGCAGTTTCAAGAATCTCGTTGACTGACTGATCCAGAATCCGGTGCTCGTAAGCCTGCAACCGGATGCGGATACGCTGGGTTTTTCCCGTAGCCATAGCTTATTTCTTCTCCACAATTTTATCTTGGATTTGTTTTGGAACACGTTCAAAGTGGGCCGGTTCCATCGAGTAGGTGGCGCGGCCGCGCGACAGCGAACGAATCGCGGTCGCATATCCGAACAGCTCGGAGAGCGGCACATTCGCGTTGATCCGCGAGTTGCCGTTGCCGCCGGCGTCGATGGAAACGATCTGGCCGCGGCGGCTGGTGAGGTCGCCGATCAGGTCGCCGGTGTTCTCATCGGGAGCGGTCAGCTCGACCTTCATGATCGGCTCAAGCAGCATCAGGCCGGCCTTGCGGGCGGCATCCTTGAACGCCATCGAACCGGCGATCTTGAACGCCATTTCCGAGGAGTCGACCGGGTGATAGGAACCGTCGATAAGCTCGACCTTGAAGTCGATCACCGGATAACCGGCCAGCACGCCGGAAGCGGCCGCCTCGCGGATGCCCTGTTCGA
>CAKUKT010000342.1 GCA_934663655.1 uncultured Victivallaceae bacterium | reverse complement strand
TGTAAAAGGAGAAGGATTTTCTCCTTCTCCTCTCTGACGGTTTTGCTACGGCTGAAGCCGCCGGTTTCAGGTTTATTTCCGGTTTGATTTCCCGGGCCAACACGTTTATAACGCTCATTCAACCCCGTTCCCCGACAACTCTGGATACTGCCGTCGCCATTGTGTCGGATACGGATTATTTCTTCCGATCTTTCGCCGCGAAACTTTCCAGTTCAGCCAGATACTCCTCTGCACTGCGCGAACCGACCAGACGACCGAGTTCCTTCCCCTTGGCGTCTACCACCACCGTGGTCGGAAATCCTCGCACCTTGTATTTGTCGCTTAATTTTTCGTTCTGACGCTGGATATCCTTCGGAAGTTTTTCCCGGCGCGGAAAATCAAGGTAGAGCAGCACGAATTTCTCCGGCGCTTCTTTCTTGAATTTGGCGGTGTCTATCGCCTCCTTTTTCAGCTTGATGCAGTAAGGACACCAGTCGGAACCCGTGAAGAGCATCACTATCGGCAGCTCTTTCTCCTTGGCAAGTTTCTCTGCCTCGTCAAAATTGTCCAGCCAGCCCTCCGGTGTCGTCGCTCCGGCGATGAGCCCGCAAAGCAACACTACCCCCGCCATCATAGTCTTGATTTTTGTCATCCTCGGTCTCCTCTTTTGTTGTCGGTTTTATCCCCGGATATACCGGTATTTATACCCGGATCCGGACTTGATGAATAATTTACATCGATGCCGCTTTTTTTCAACTCCCGGATTCGGCGCTTCTCTCTGAAAACACCCGCTCCAGAATGCGGTTCAAAGCACCGCCAAAAGTTCGACGTCGAAAATCAACGTCGCCCCCGGCGGGATCGCGTTCCCTGCTCCCCGCTCCCCATACGCCAGCTCAGCAGGAATATACAAACGATGCTTCGAACCCTCCGCCATCAACATCAGACCCTCGGTCCAACCCGGAATAACCTGGTTCAACGGAAATTCCGCCGGTTCCCCTCGCCGGATCGAACTGTCGAAGACCTTGCCGTCAAGCAACTTGCCTTCATAGTGTACCCGTACTTTGTCATTCCGGCCCGGCTTGCGACCAGTACCGGATTTTACCACTTCGTACTGAAGCCCGCTCGCTGTGGTGACAACACCACTCTTGCGGCCATTCTCTTCAAGAAAGGATTTGCCCAGCTTCGCATTTCTCTCCGCAGCCGCTTTCAACGCCGCTTTGCCGGCCGTCTGAACAACATTCTGAAAACGCTGCATCTGCTCATGATACTCTTCCTGGGAAAGCTCCGGCTTGCCCCCGGTGGACAACGTCTCAAATGCTCTCCGAATTGTAGCAAAATCCAGCTGCACCGGCAGTTCGGAAATGTTGCCGAATATGTTCATCCCTAATGCGTAACTCAACTTCTCTGTCTCTGTCATAGCCTGCTCCAACTTGCTCTGATTACCATTAAACTCCCCGCCAAACTCTGACCATCAGGATCATGACTCCGCGACGAACCAATTTCTTACATGTGTGATAATATAGGCCACCCACGCCGGCTTTTCCAATCAACCTTTGCTTAATGTGATGTTTTTTTATTCTAACCTGAAACTTTACCCAGCAATGGCTGATTACTGACGCCTGCTCGGGGCTCCCGCCCCGGACCCCGGTCAGGGCTGCCGCCCTGAAACCTGCTTGGGGCTCCCGCCCCGGGCCCCGGTCAGGGCTGCCGCCCTGAAACCCGCCTGGGGCTCCCGCCACAGACCCCGGTCGGGGCTCCTCGCCCCGAACCCCCGGCAGGGTTGAGAACCCTGCACCTTATGGGTACGGCTGCCGCCGTACCGCTTTTTTAGGGACAGCGAAATAGAGGCTGGTTACCCTTTGGCTGAACGCCAGATGGCGCGACGCCCCGGAGCCCGGCGGAATCCTCCGCCGACCTCCGTCTCCTCGCGCCAGTTGACGTGTCCAGCCGGAAATTTCATGACGTCCGCAACTTCGTCCGCCGCTGCACCCAACCGACAGTAATCGGTTGGGACCCGAGCAGCGCCGGACTACCTGCGCCCTCCGCTTCAAACCAATTTCAACATTTCATGCTCATGCCGTCTCGCTGAATTTTAAGCCGAGCCGAACATCGGGCAGGAATGATAAAATCGGTTCATCTATCGCTATGGAGTCGTTTTTCGATACCGGGCGTCACCAAGCTGTGGTACCGTTCATTACCACTCTTTGCTCATCGCCGCCGGCCGGTTGGTCGTGATGGAGTCTGCTCCTCTTGACAATAAGGCTTTGGCGGTTTCGGTATCATCGACGGTCCAGAAATGCGCCTCAAATCCGGCATCGTGAAGTTTGCGGATATATTCAGCAGTGAATACCTGCAGAAAATCTCCGTCGGTCCCCAGGTCGGCGCCGGTAAAGCCATTGCAACGCAGTTCTTCGATAAGCTCCTCTATTCCGGGAACCTGGGCGCCGCTTTTCGTTGAAATCCACTTCAGCAGCAAGGTCCTTATTCCCGGACAAGCCTGCTGCGCCCGTTTAAGTTCCACCGGATTGAATGAGATGATGGTCAACTGATCCGGCGTTACTCCGCTGCCCTCTATTGCCCGGTGGAACGCCTCGGCAAAATCATCTCCGCTTTTCTTGATCTCAACGAAAAGATGGCCCCGGGATGGGGTTTCCAGCAGAAATTCACGCAATGTGGGAATCCGGCTGTTACAATATTCCGCGCTTTTCCAGCTGCCGACATCCAGCTGTTTGAGTTCACGCACGGTCAGATCCGCTATTTTCCCAGGAATCCCCGCCGTTCTGGCGGTATTTTCGTCATGGCAGCAGACCAGTACGCCATCCTTCGTAA
>CAKUKT010000341.1 GCA_934663655.1 uncultured Victivallaceae bacterium | reverse complement strand
AGGGCGGTGACGCGCCGATTGCCGCGGGAAGAGAGGGAGGAGGCCGATGGGTTGGCATAGTTTTTGCTTAAAGAGACGGCGACCGAAAAATTTTCAGTTCAATTGACAGACAGGAGCCCGATATGATGCCTGAGCAAAATCGCGAACAACCCAACCGACAAACCCTCCGGCTGCCGCCGGATCAGGGGTTGTATTCGTTTGCCAACGAACACGACGCCTGCGGCGTCGGTCTGGTGGCGGATATCAACAACCGTCCCTCCCACCGGATCGTCGAACTCGGACTTACCGTGCTGAAGCGGCTCATCCACCGCGGCGCTTCCGGCGACGATCCGGAGACCGGCGACGGCGCCGGAATCCTGTCGGCGCTGCCTGACGCCTTTTTCCGGCGCGAGGTGCCGGTAGCACTGCCGCCGGCAGGGAAGTATGCCGTGGCGATGATCTTCAACGGCGTCGGCGCCGAGGCGAAGATCGAGAGCTGCGTTACCGAATGCGGCGGGAGAATCATTTTCTGGCGGGAGGTGCCGGTTCATCCGGAGTTTATCGGAGCGGCGGCGCGTCGGAGCTGTCCGGTGATCCGGCAGCTTTTCATCGGGGGTACCGATTTTTCCGATGCGGCGGCCTTTGAACGCAAACTTTTTGTGATGCGACGGCTGGTCGAGAAACGGGTTGAAGATTGCTACTTCGCCAGCTGTTCGTGCCGGAGTATTGTCTACAAGGGGCTGCTGCTGGCCGGCCAGCTGGAGAAGTTCTATGCCGACCTCAGTGATCCCGAATTTGTCTCTCCGCTGGCGTTGGTTCACCAGCGTTACAGTACCAACACCTTTCCCGCCTGGCAGCTGGCTCATCCCTTCCGCTATCTTGCGCACAACGGCGAGATCAATACGCTGCGCGGCAACCTCAATCAGTTGCGCGGGCGCGAGAGCTTTCTGGCTTCGGAACTCCTCGGCGACGACATTTCCCGGGTGCTGCCGCTGATCGACGGCAATCAGAGCGATTCCGCTTCTCTGGACAACATGCTCGAACTGCTGGTGGCGTCCGGGCGTTCGCTGCCGCACGCGATGCTGATGCTGATGCCTCAGGCCTGGGGGGAGAAATATCATCTCGGCCGGGATGTCCGGGGTTTCTTCGATTACCACTCTGCGCTGATGGAACCCTGGGACGGTCCGGCCGCGGTCGGTTTCTCCGACGGGGTCAATGCCGGAGCGATGCTCGACCGCAACGGACTGCGTCCGGCGCGTTACACGCTCACCCGGGACGGGCTGTTCGTTCTGGCCTCGGAAACCGGAGTGGTTGATCTCCCGGCTGCGGAGGTGGTTCGCAAGGGGCGGTTGAAGCCGGGTGAGATGATCTTCTGCGATCTCGAACATCACCGGCTGCTTTATGACGCCGAAATCAAAAATTCGATTGCGCGCAGTCGTCCGTTCCGGCGCTGGGCCGCGGACAGCCGGATCGCCGTGAATGGATTGTTTGATTCGGTCAACTCTTCGGCGGCGCGGCCGGGGCAGCGGCGGCGGCAGCGGCTTTTCGGCTGGACGGCCGAAGATGTTGAAACCGTGGTGTTGACGATGGCCGCTACCGGCGGCGAACCGACCGGTTCGATGGGCAATGATGCGGCGCTGGCGGTATTGTCTGAGCGGCCGCAGTTGCTCTACAACTACTTCAAGCAGCTGTTCGCCCAGGTCACCAATCCTCCGATTGATCCGATCCGCGAGGAGCTGGTGATGAGTCTGACCACCTACATCGGCAATCAGGGCAATATTCTTTCCGAAGAGCCCCCGGAGCGCGGCATCATCCGGCTCTCGCGTCCGATCCTCACTGACGAGGATATGCGGCGGCTCGGCGGCGTTCACGAGACCCGGGTGTCGGCGGCGACGCTTCCCCTCGGCTGGAACGGCGATCTCGAAGCCGCGCTCTCCGAACTTGAACGCCGGGCGGCCCGGGAAGTTCAGGACGGACACAACATTCTGATCCTCAGCGACCGGGAACTCCCTGACGGAATGATTCCGATTCCGGCGCTGCTGGCGACGGCGGCGGTCAACCGGGCGCTGGTGCGTTCCGGATTGCGCCCGCCGGTCGGCGTGATCGTGCAGTCCGGTGAAGTCCGGGAAATCATGCACTACGCCCTGTTGCTCGGCTACGGCGCGACGGCGATTCACCCCTGGCTGGCCCTCGAAACCGTCGCGGAACTCTGCGCTTCCGGACGGTTGGAAATCGATCCGGCGGCGGCCGCGGCCAACTATATCAAGGCGGTGGACAAGGGGCTGCTCAAAGTGATGTCCAAAATGGGAATTTCGACGTTGCGCAGTTATCGTTCGGCGCAGATTTTCGAGGCGGTCGGCATCGACGGCAGGGTGATCGAACGCTACTTCCCCGGCACCGCCAGCCGGATCGGCGGCATCGGACTCGCTGAAATCGCCCGGGAGGCCGGCGAACGTTTCGCAGCGGCGGCCGCCGCCGGTGAAAATGAGCCGTTGCCGGCCGGTGGTGCTTACCGTTACCGTAAGGATGGAGAAAACCACCTCTGGACGCCGGAGAGCCTTTCGCTGCTGCGTCAGGCGGTTCGGGAAAACAATCCGGAGAAGTACCGTGCCTATGCCGGGCTCATCAACGATCAGAGCCGACGGCGCTGTACTCTGCGCGGGTTGTTTGAACTGGTTCCGGCGGGAGAAGCAGTCCCGCTTGAAGAGGTCGAAAGCGTCGATTCGATTGTCCGGCGTTTTGTTTCCGGCGCGATGAGTCTGGGATCGTTGAGTCCGGAGGCGCACGAGGCGATCGCGGTCGCGATGAACCGGCTCGGTGGCATGAGCAACTGCGGAG
>CAKUKT010000340.1 GCA_934663655.1 uncultured Victivallaceae bacterium | reverse complement strand
AATGTCGGTTCTTATGAGATCGATCTCTACACTCTCAATGACGGTAACAACGGCAATAACTACAATGTTACGCTTCATTCGGGGAAATTGACAATTATTCCGAAAAATATTACCGTTACTGCGGATACTCAGACGAAGGTCTACGGTGAGGCAGATCCTGAGCTGACCTATCAGGTCAACGGGCTTGTTGGCGATGATATGTTGGCCGGTTCGCTGGAGCGTGAAGCCGGCGAAGATGTGGGCGAATATGCGATCACACAGGGAACGCTGGCGAATTCGAACTACAACATCAGCTTCATCGGAGCAACCTTCACAATTACTGCAAAAGAGATCACGATTGACCCGAACGATCCGAACTTCCACTATGCGCTTGATTCCAAGGTGTATGACGGTAATACGACTGTCAGCGGAGCGGAACTCTCGGTTGTGATTGGTGGCGAAACCGTGGTGCTGAACTGGACTGACGGTCAGTTTAACAGCAAGGATGTGCTGAGCGTTACAGATGCCACCTTCACAGGCCTGACCAGTAGCAACGGCAACTATGTGCTCTCGACAGACAGTGTGACGGTTGATGCTACCGGCAAGATTCTTGCGAAGGACATTACGGTCACAGCGGATGCGCAGACGAAGGTCTACGGCAGCGCGGATCCGGAACTGACCTATCAGGTCAGCGGCCTTGTGGGGAATGATACGCTCGCCGGTTCTCTGACCCGTGCGGTTGGAGAAGACGTCGGGGCGTATGAGATTACGCAGGGAACGCTTGCGAACTCGAACTACAACATCAGCTTCATCGGAGCAAATTTGACGATCACGGCCAAGAGCGATGTTGTTGTAAAACCGTCAGGATTGAATTTTGATCAATATTCAGAGGCTGTCAATCCGAATTTCTCAGCGTTGCATCCGGCTTTGACGGGACGTGGATTAGCCAGTGTTGGTCTGTTTTCCAGACTGAATGAGAATGTATATGCAATGAATCACTCAGCCTTACATGCCCATCTCGAATTGCGGAATGGATTACGAGGTTCTATTAACAATGAGACGGCCTCCGGCAGAGCTGTTCTTCCGATAGATCATTCCATGATGACCATTGATGCCCCATTGAAGAATCATTCAGGATTTCTTTTCTCCCGGACAATGGTAATGAAACCGGAAGCATTGGCAAACGGCAAAGAAATTATGATCGACAGTTCTTTCGCAGAACTTCGGCACATGGAGAACACATCTGCGGAAAAAACACATTCCTCCTGGCATTTTCTGCCGGAATCGGTGAAACTTCCGCGCTCATTCTTCATCGACGATGTACCGGCGGAAGAACTTCCGGATCCGGCTTATGATCTGCGCGGGATTCGGGCGGAACTGCCGCGCCGCGCGGATGCCTTCAAGAGCGAGCTTGATCTGCTGCTTGAGGAGCTGGTCGGCGCATGAAGCGGCTGCTGGCGCTTGCAATATTCGGCGTGGTGCTGGCAGTCGGCGCCGCGCCGCGCGAGAGCGTGAAGACGGTGTTGTTTCCGTTCCGCGAGGCGGTGATCGCGGCGCGGGCGGATTCGACGCTGCTGCCGTACCGGTTCAAACTCGGAGAAGCCTTCGGCGAGGGAGATGTTCTCGTGACGCTCGACGATTCCCGCTATGCGATCGAAGCGAAGCGCGCGGCGGAACAGTTCGAGTTCGCCCGCGCGACCTACGAGGACAAAAAACAGTTGCGCGAAAAGAACTTTACCAGCGATTACGAGCTGAAAAAAGCGGCTTTCGACCGTCAGATCGCGGAAAACGATCTCGCAAGCGCCCGGCTCAACCTCTCCTATTGTACGATCAAGGCTCCATTCGCAGGCAAAATCGTCGAAATCCAGACCCGGGAGTACGAAACCGTACGTCCCGGCCAGCCGCTCTTCCGGATCATCGACGACAACCGGCTGCTGGCCGTGATGAATGTCCCGATGGACGACAAAACATTGACCTCCGTCGGCAGTGCCGTCTCGATCCGCATCCCGGACTGCGATCAGACCGCGAATGGAACCATATATGAGGTTACGCCGCAGGCAGATCATCGCACGGGCACCATCCGCATTCGCGTGCTGATCGACAACGCCGACGGCAAACTGCGGGCAGGCATGACCGGGGAGCTGGTTCATGGCAAATGAGGAGCTTGCTTCAAGGCTGAAGGCGTTTGCGCTGATGCTGAAATACGGGCACGACCTGTTCGACGCTGGCAATTTCAGCGATGCCGCGGCGCTGGCGGTCAACAACAGCCGCCGTCTGCTGAACTTCCGCACCGCAACGCTACTGGAGCTCTCGGGCGGCAAGGCGCGCGCAATCGCGCAGTACGGACAGGTGGAAGCCAATCCCCATTCCCGGCTGGCGCAGGTTCAATGCCGTTTTGCCGAATCGCTGAAGCCCGGCACCGAGCCGCTGGTCGTCACTGCGGCGGACGGACTGCCGGAAGAACTGGCGGCGCACGACGCAGTTTACTGCTGTTTCCAACTGCGTCCTCCGGCGAATCTCGACCATGCGGATGTCGTGTTCCTCTGGCTCCTGGAATATGAGAAGGAAATTCCCGCCTACGTCCCGAACACCTTCAAACTGCTTGCGGCTTCGGCTTCGGAGGCGCTCTACTATCAGCGGTTCTGCAAGAGCCGTCTGCGTGAGGTGAAGCGGCATGTGAAGAAGCGCTGGGTCTGGGGGGCGCTCCTGCTGTTGCTGACCGGCGCGATGTTCATTCGCGTGCCGGAAAGCGCGACCGCCGAATTCACCCTGAAAGCGCCGGAGATCACCGCGGCTTACGCCTGGTTCGACGGTCCGATCGCAGCCTGTCCCGTGCAGGAT
>CAKUKT010000339.1 GCA_934663655.1 uncultured Victivallaceae bacterium | reverse complement strand
GCACCTTGTGCCAGAACCGGGCATAGAGCAGGTGGAGCACCGCGTGTTCCGCGCCGCCGACGTAGAGGTCGACCGGCATCCAGTATTTTTCGAGTTCAGGCGACCACGCCTCGCGGGAGTTGTGCGGGTCGATATAACGCAGATAGTACCAGCAGGAACCGGCCCACTGGGGCATGGTGTTGGTTTCGCGGCGGCCGCGGCGGCCGGTTTTCGGATCGACGTAATTGACCCAGTCGGTCGCCTTGGCGAGCGGGGGTTCGCCGGTGCCGGAAGATTTGAAATCGGACATCTCCGGAAGACGGACCGGAAGTTCGTCCACAAGTTCGACCGAACCATCTTCGTAATGGATGATCGGGAAGGGTTCTCCCCAGTACCGCTGGCGGCTGAAGAGCCAGTCGCGCAATTTGTATTTCACCGCTTCGCGACCCTGGCCGCGCGCGGCGAGCCAGGCGGTGGCGGCGGGCTTGGAACGCTCCACCGACATGCCGTTGAGGTCGAGGCCTTCGTGGTTGGCGGAGTTGATGAGTTTACCTTCGCCGGTCCAGCAGCATTCGCCGCGAAGCACCGCGTCGGGATCGATGCCGGCGGCGGCGGCCTCCTCCGGATCCGGGGCGATGATGCACTTGATCGGAAGACCGAAAAGTTTCGCGAAATCGAAGTCGCGGGTATCGTGTGCGGGTACGGCCATGATCGCGCCGGTTCCGTAGCTTGAGAGCACGTAGTCGGCGATCCAGATCGGGATTTTGTCTCCGTTGACCGGATTGACGGCGTAGGCGCCGGTAAAGGCTCCGCTTTTAGCGGTCGCCAGTTCGGTACGGGCGAGTTCGCTCTTGGCGGCGGCTTCCCGCTGGTAGGCGCGAATGGTATCGAGCTGTTCCGGAGTGGTGATTTCGTTGACGAGCGGATGTTCGGGGGCGAGCACCATGTAGGTGGCGCCGAAAAGCGTATCCGGACGCGTGGTATAGACGGTGATCCGTTTGCCGCCGTCGGTCACAAACTCCACCTCGGCTCCGGTCGAACGGCCGATCCAGTTGCGCTGCATCTCCTTGATTCCTTCGGGCCAGTCGAGTTCGTCGAGGTCGGCGAGCAGCCGTTCGGCGTATTCGGTGATGCGGAGCATCCACTGTTTCATCGGCCGGCGTTCGACCGGGTGATTGCCGCGTTCACTGCGGCCGTCGATCACCTCTTCGTTGGCCAGCACGGTGCCGAGCGCGGGGCACCAGTTCACCGGCACTTCGTCGATGTAGGCCAGGCCGCGGTTGTGGAGCTGGCAGAAGATCCACTGGGTCCACTTGTAATATTCCGGATCGGTGGTGTCGATTTCCCGATCCCAGTCGTAACTGAAGCCGAGCGCTTTGATCTGGCTGCGGAATTTATCGATGTTCTTCCGGGTGGTGATGGCCGGATGGGTTCCGGTTTCGATCGCGTATTGTTCGGCGGGCAGGCCGAAGGCGTCCCATCCCATCGGATGCAGCACGTTGAAACCGCGCATCCGTTTGTAGCGGCAGACGATGTCGGTGGCGGTGTAGCCCTCGGGGTGGCCGACATGAAGTCCGGCTCCGGAAGGGTAGGGGAACATATCCAGACAGTAGTATTTGGGGCGCTTATCGAGATCGATTGCCCGGAAGGTTTTGTGTTCTTCCCAGTATTTCTGCCATTTTTTTTCGATGGCGCTGAAATTGTATTCGGCGGACATGGCGCAGTTTCGTTCCTTATGATAAAAGAGTATAATTATTCAACCCGGATTAAAACCGTCAGATAATATATCCGGGAATCGTTGAAAATTCAATTCGGTCACGCCGTTAATTTTCAAAGCAGTCCGGCGGCGAGCGCCGCCAATTCGCTGCGTTCGCTCCTGGCGAGTGTCACATGCCCGAATATCCGTTGTCCCTTGAGGCGGTCGACCGCATAACTCAACCCGTTTCCGGAGGCGTCGAGATAGGGATTGTCGATCTGGTGCGGATCGCCGGTGAGGACCATCTTGGTATCGTCGCCGCAGCGGCTGACGATGGTTTTGATCTCATGGGGGGTGAGGTTCTGGGCTTCGTCGATGATGACGAACTGCCGGGCGATACTGCGGCCGCGGATGTAGGTGAGGGCTTCCAGTTCGAGACGGTGGGAGTTCATCAAGCCCTCGGTCGAGATCCGGGAACTGCTGCGCGCCTTGCGTTCGGCCTCGCCGCCGAGCAGGAAATCGAGATTGTCGAAAATCGGCTGCATCCAGCTGGCCAGCTTGCTGTCCTTGGAACCGGGCAGAAAGCCGATATCGTTGCCGAGCGGAATGATCGGCCGCGAAACCAGAATTTTCTCATACCGCTCCTCATTGACCACCTGCTTGAGCGCGGCAGCGAGCGCGAGCAGGGTTTTCCCGGTACCGGCGCCGCCGAGCAGAGTTACCAGTCTCACCTCGGGATCGAGCAGCAGGTCGAGCGCCATGCGCTGTTCCTTGTTGCGCGGTACGATATTCCACACGGTGTCGCCGCGCCCGAGTTCGACGAGCCGGAGGTGACCGTCCGGATGGCAGCGGACGAGAGCGGAATGTTTGGAATTATCATCGGCATTGAGTACCACAAATTCATTGGGAAGCAGGCTGAAACCGGCGCCGGACATTTCGTGTGAACGATAGAGCGCGTCGAGCTGCGTCGCGGAAATTCTGCGTTCTGAAAAACCGGTGTAGAGCGCATCCTCCCGGACTTTGCCGCGTTCAAAATCCATTACCTTGAGCCCGAGAGCGTCGGCTTTGAGGCGCAGATTGATGTCTTTACTGATGAAAACCACGATTTTTCCCGCTTCGGCGAGTTCGCAGGCCACGCGCAGAATCCGGTTATCCGGAGAG
>CAKUKT010000338.1 GCA_934663655.1 uncultured Victivallaceae bacterium | reverse complement strand
CCGCTTACCTGATCGGATTGCCCAAAGTTCAGGCCGAGGAGATCGTCCGGGAATTTGCCGGCCGCAACATCACTCCGGCCACTGGCGCGGAGGATACCGGGGTGATCGTCGTCTGGAACACGCAGAATCATGAATGCAGTGAGTCGATGTTCACCGGCGATCAGACCTGCTGCATCAACCCGCTCAACTGGGAGACCGATGCGACTCCGGCTGATCGGTATGAAAATCTCGGTGCGCTTTTCTACGATTATAAAACCGGTGCCACAACCCGGGAAAAGGCGTTTTGCGGGGCGATAATCGATCCGGAATCAGGGGCGTTGATTGTCGATCTGCCGTCCAACAGCCGTTACGACGCAAACGGTTTCATGGGCCCCGGGGTTTTCCATATGAACGACGTCTGGTTTTTCGCTGAAAACTTGCGCCGTAATGCCGCCGACCGGGTCGAAGCGTGGCGCCGCGAATATGAAGCGCTGCCGGAGGCGGCGGAATAAGCGCTGCGCTACTTTTCAGTCGGCAGCACGGCATTGGCGGAGTTGTTCCGGGTAATGTTGCGTTTTTTCCCCGGGTAATTCTTGCAGTGGGTCGGCGATAATGCGAGCCCCCGACCGGAGGCTCGCCGCCTTACTTCAGGGTAGCGCGATCGAGCAGTCGCCGGTAAATTTCCAGATCGGCTGCCGAAAAGCAGCAGAAGATCACCTCCTGCGGCAACTCCCCGCGCCACTCCCGGACTGTGGAAATCGCGATAGCCGCCGCCGCTTCCCGGGGATAACCGTAGACTCCGGTGCTGATGGCGGGAAATGCCAGCGAACAGCAGTGGTTGGCCGCGGCGAGTTCCAGTGAGTTCCGGTAGCACTCGCGCAGGAGTGCCGGTTCCCCGTTGGTACCTCCGTGCCAGACCGGCCCCGGGGTGTGGATCACGAACTTCGCCGGCAGTTTGAAGCCGGGAGTAATGCGCGCTTCTCCAGTTCTGCAGCCGCCGAATTTCCGACACGCTTCAAGGAGTTCCCGGCCGGCGGCACGGTGAATCGCGCCATCCACGCCGCCGCCGCCCAGCAGGGAACAGTTGGCGGCATTGACAATCGCATCGACGCTTAGGGTGGTGATATCGCTTTGAATTGCCCGGATATTCATGATTTTTCTCCATTCAATTCGGAAGTCGGGGAAATCAGTCGGGAGAGCAGCTCATCCGCCCGCTTGCCGCGCAGATATTCCGACCATTCCGATTGTCCGACGGCGAACTCGTCTGCCCCCAGCCGGATGCCGTTACGGAAACCGGCCTTGAATGCCGCCTGATCCCAGACGACATCGGCGCAAATCAACTCTGTTTGCGGCGGAACCGGCATATCTGCCAGCAGCGCCAGGATCCGGGACAGCATCGTCCGGTCAAACGGGCAGTGGTCGAACCACAGAATCAACCGGTCTTCGGGACCAAGCGAAAATAACCGGTTATGCATCTCGTCAAGTTCGGCGAGAATGTCACTCTCGGCGATCTCCGGCGCGCCCGCGTGCAGTCGCGGAGCGCGCAGCCGGTTGAATTCCCGCCAGGGGGTTCCGGGAGGCGGAAGCGGTCCCCACAGATAGCTCTCTCGCCAGACCAGCGCTTCCCCCGGCAGTCGGCACTTTTGCCACTCCTCGAATGCGCAATCACCGTTGAAAAGATTGACCAGTCGCATGTTGTTTCGGCCTCCGTTTTTTTCAGCGACGGGGGGATTCGATGACCGCCGCCCGGTGATGGTTGCAATGGTTTTACATAAAACCCGGTTTCGCGCCCCGGGTGCGTTCCGTCCGATATATGGACGGAACACCGACCGGTAACTTCGCAAAACCGGGCAGGCGCAGAAATGCGCTGTCGATCACATGGCCTCAAATTCTTTGATGATCGCGTCGCAGTTCGCTCCGATCGCGGCGACATCGGCACCGACGTTGATGAAGTCGTAACCAAGATCATAGAACTCACGCAGGCAGCGGCTGCCGCCGGAAACCGTACCGGCGAACTTACCGTAACGATGCGCGGTTTCCACCACCAGCTTGCGCACCCGGACGATTTCCGGACTGGAAATGTTGCCGGGATCGCCGATCGCATGGCTGTAATCGCCGGGGCCGAAGAAGATCATATCGATACCGGGAACCTGACAGATTTCTTCGAGCTGTTCGGTCGCTTCCGGATCCTCGATCTGGACGATTACCATGCGGTTCTCGTTGGCGAATTTGATATATTCCCCGAAAGGCAGCATGCAGAACATGCCGTCGGCGTTGCCGCCGTCGACCGGACGCAGACCGATCGGCTGGAAACGGGTGGTGCGGGCGATTTTACGCGCTTCCTCAGCACTCATCAGGTGCGGTACCATGATTCCGGTGGCGTCGGCTTCCAGCGGCCGGATGAAGTCACTGTAGGAACCTTTGGCAACCCGGACAATGATGTCGGTATCAAACGCCTTGGCGGCCAGTATCTGCGCTTCCATCGTAGCGTGGTCGGTCGGTACATGTTCCTGGCAGATCCAGACGCAATCAAAACCACTCATCGCGGCGATTTCCACCGCGCGAGGGCAACCCAGATTGATCTTGTAGGAGATGGCTTTCTTCCCGGCGCGCATCTTGTCGAGCACGCGGCTTCTTCTCGGAGCAGCTTTCATTTTTGAGTCCCTTTGTATAAACTGCCAACATAAACCTGGCTGTGCTGGTATAATAAATCCCGCAGTTTTTCCGGTTGGCGTTGCTTGAGCGCTTCCAGAATATTCCGGTGCGCCAGATCGGTGTCGAAATTGCGCCGGCCGGTTTTGTAACGACGTTCCCGCTGATGTTTCTGGTGTTCGGAGAAAAAGGTGATTACGAACGGAATCAGTC
>CAKUKT010000337.1 GCA_934663655.1 uncultured Victivallaceae bacterium | reverse complement strand
CTCTTACCGTGCGAACCGGGAAATCGCCTCCGCGGCGTGGGAATTTTCCCGGGCGCCCGAACTGCCGCTGGATAAAGTTCACACCCCCGGACGCAAGACCATCGATGAGGTGGCGGAATTTCTCGGGGTTTCGGCGGCGGAAACCGGCAAGGCGGTTTTCTATCAGAATGTCCACACCGGAGAGTTGATCTTCGCGATGATCCGCGGGGACTTCGAAGTGAACGAATGCAAACTCGGAAACTTCGTCCGCGCCTCCGAACTCAAATTCGCCGATGACGCGGCGATTCTCGCCGCCGGAGCGGTGCCGGGATATGCCAGTCCGCTGGCGGTTGACGGCAAACGGGTGCGGATTGTTCTCGACCGTTCCGTGGTGGAGTCATCGAATCTTGTGGTCGGCGCCAATGAAAAGGATTTCCATTACCGCAATTTCAACGCGCTTCGCGATCTCGGAAATGTGGAATATTCGGTCGCGGAAATCGCCACGGTGCGAGAAGGTGACCCCGCTCCGAATGGTTCCGGACCGCTGCAGATGCTGCGCGGCATCGAAGTCGGCAATATCTTCCAGCTCGGAACCAAATATTCCGAGGCGATGGGATGTGATTATCTCGACCCCAACGGCAAGAGTCATCCGATGGTGATGGGATGCTACGGAATCGGCGTCGGCCGGGCGATGGCCTCGGTGATTGAACAGTCACACGACCAGTACGGTCCGATCTGGCCGATGTCGATTGCGCCCTGGCAGGTGCATGTCTGCGCCCTCGATCCCGGTAAAAACGGGGTCGGCGCGGCGGCCGACCGACTCTGTGCCGAACTGGAGGCGCAGGGGGTGGAAGTGCTTTACGATGACCGCGGTGAAAAAGCGGGATTCATGTTCAGTGATGCCGATCTGCTTGGCGTGCCGCTGCGGCTGGTGATTTCTCCCAAGACTCTGGCCGACGGCGAAGTGGAATTCAAGCGGCGCGGCGAGCGGGAGGCGGTGCGCCTGAAACTTGACGATGCGGCCGGAGAGGTCGCATCGCGCGTAGCCGACGAATTGCTCCGCTGCCGGGCTGAGTAGGCGTGGACGACGGTTGGTCGTCCGGAGTTTTGCGGTTGCCCCGTCTTCGGCAACGGAATCGAGTCCGCCGGGACGGGAAACCGGAAATACGAGAGGATTATGCGTATCAGGCCGAATATCATCAGACACGCCTGGTTTTGGGGCGCGGTGCTGTTCTCTCCCGGGCTTGCCGCCCTGGAGGGGCTGACTGCGCTCTCCTCCGGAACGAATGTCTATGATCAATTTGAGAACATTCTTCCCACGCGGGCGCCGGTGATTTCATCCTGTTACCGTTTCTGCCGCGGCGAACCGTTTCAGCTCTATCTGGCGGTGAGCAATCCGGCATTGAAGGAGGGAAGGGCGGAGGTTGTCGCCGATTTCCGGCTGCGTCTTCCGGACGGGTCGGAGCGGGATATCGGAAGCAAGATTGAGATATTCTCCGGGAAGTTTCCCGGCGGACAGGTACTCTCTCCGGTGTCGCTGCGAACCCGGATGGAGGCGGATGATCCGATTGGTGATTATCTGGTTTTGATCACGTTCACCGACCGCAACGACGGTTCAAAAGTCGAGAAGGAGCTCAAATTTCGTCTGACCGGGGATTTTCAGGATGACGGGACGACGATGTCGATCACTGATCTCGAAAATTTCCTGGAAAATTATTACCAGCATCCGGATCCGGCATCGATTCTTCCGGCGTTTCGCGGTTTTATTTCCGGAGAGTCGGCATTGCGTCGTCGGGGCGGGCGGGATTTCACTCCGTACAGTTATCTGGTGGCGTTTGCGCGGTTGCTGGAATTGAATCCGCAGCTCAGTGACGCCTTTATCCGGACCGTCGCCAAACTTCCTCCCGGTGGATGCAGTCACGCGGCGATGGTAATCGCCGGTTCCGGGGAGGAGAACATCAGGAAGATGACGCCGCTGCTCGACAGCCGGACCGCGCATCTGCTGGACAGTTTCGGCGGGAAAAATCCGCTGGAAATCGCCACCGTCAGTGAGGCGGCGCGGATCGATGCCCTGTGGCGTGAATTTACGGTGACGGGACGGGTCGAACCGGTGAGAAAACTGGTGGAGGAACTTCAAGACCGTCAGATGCTCGATGTGGAGGAGGTGAGGAGCCGGGGAGGACGGCTGACTCCGGAAGAGCGGAAGATGTTCAGCAACTATCTGCTCCGGGCACTCGCATTCCGGACTTTGTCCCGGAATGCGCCGAAACACCGGTTGCTCTATTTTTATCTCGAGGCGATGCTGGCGCGGGGGGAGATCCCGGCCGGTGACGCGAGAAAGATGATTGAAAAAATCGTGGCCGACTCGGCCGGCGATTATTCAGCAGGAGGAAAATAAGATGTGGAATTACTCCGATAAGGTTATGGATCATTTCATGAATCCGCGCAATGTCGGCGAAGTTGAGAACCCCGACGGCGTCGGTGAAGTCGGCAACGCCGCCTGCGGCGATGCGCTGAAATTGACATTCAAACTTGATGAGAACGGCCGGATTGCGGATGTAAAATTCAAGACGTTCGGCTGTGCCAGCGCCATCGCATCGAGTTCGGCGCTCACCGAAATGATCAAGGGAATGACCCTCGATGAAGCGGCGAAGGTGACCAATCAGGACATCGTGAAGGTGCTCGGCGATCTGCCGGAGGCGAAAATGCATTGTTCCGTGATGGGCATGGAGGCGCTTCAGGCGGCGATCGCCGATTACCGGGGCGAACCCAGTCCTTTTGAGAGCAATGAGGATCATGAGGGGCGAATCGTCTGCAAGTGCTTCGGAGTCACCGATGTGAAGATCCTCAAAGTCGCCCGGGAGAACAACCTCCAC
>CAKUKT010000336.1 GCA_934663655.1 uncultured Victivallaceae bacterium | reverse complement strand
CTGCGCGCGAAAAATCTGGCGGTTGCCGTACCCGTAGCTGGAGGAAACATTTCGTCTGCACCGGCTGAACGACAGGTATCGATTCAAAAATCAGGCAGACAAGCAGGCAGGTAATTTAAAAATTTTTTATTGAGGAGTATTGCTTTTATCGGGAGATTATCCTAAAATATCTTTTAGGTCATCAAGTTTTCAACAAAATTGGCGGCGTCATTTTGATGTCCCAAACAGCTGGTAAAAACCACTTTGAAAAGGAGAACCAAATGAATCCCGGTATGAGAAGGTTCACTCTGATCGAACTGCTCGTCGTAATCGCGATCATCGCGATTCTCGCCGCCATGCTAATGCCCGCCCTCTCCAAGGCCCGCGAAGCCGCCCGCGCCAGCAACTGCATCGCCAACCAGAAACAGTGCGTACTCGCGATGGGCATGTACGCCAACGACAACCGCGGCGCCTATGTGCTGCGCGACTCCATTGCTCCCAAATGCACCAAGTGCGTACCCAACCACAGCAAATATCCCTGGGCTGACTTCATCGCCTGCAACGGCTACATCAACCCCGACTCCAGAGCGCTGGCCTGTCCATCGATCTCTGCTTCTCTCCGCGATACTCCCGGAACCGGCAACTACTCCTGGACTTACGGGGTTTACGCCGGCGACTGGAAATCATCATTTGGAGTCCAGGACAGCTACTCACCGTACAATGACCTCAAACTGCTGATGCGGGCGGGCACAAGCGGCGGCGCCATTTCCGCCCGCCATCTCAACAGCAAAGCGGTACGCAACGCCTCCGAATGTGTTTATACTCTCGATACCTGGAGCGTACAATACCAAAAACAACAATACGTCGCCAGTAAAAGCAGCAACATTCCCTCCACCCGTCACAACGGTCGCACCAATTACAGCTTCATCGACGGACACGTCGCAGCGTATGATCCCGTCGAAGTTTTCACCATGATGCGGGACAACGACGACTACAACCCCTCCGGGAAATGGCGCTACACCGTCGGCGGCGACACCTCCGCCTGGAAGGAATACTCATTCTGACGATTACGGAACCTCCGCCTCCCGGGTCATGACCGGAATTTTTACTGGACAAAGGGAACTTCACCCCGTGTCCGGTGCGGTTCGCCGTCGAGGCTGAACCCGGGACCCAGTATAGCCACTTTCGGCATTGTCCGTTCCAATGAGCATATCCACCAGTTGGTACGACGGTTGTCGTCGCGGTGCATACCCGGGAGCGCGGTTGGAATTATCTTCGCACCTCCACCCCGGACAAAAAAATTCAGTCCCCGGTACAGAAAAACTCCGCCTGCCCCCACGGTTATCCGGGGAAGACGGAGTTTTCTTATTCCGGCGCAGCGCTTCGAACAGATGTTCGCAGACGGTCTTCAAGTCGCCGATTCGCAGGAGGGGTTCGCCTTTATTCGTTGCGCAGCGCTTCGAGTTGACGCTCGCAGACGATCTTCAGAATCGGATTCAAAATCAGATTCAGATCCCCCTGCATCAGCTTCGGCAGATCAAAACATGAAACATTATAACGGTGATCGGTAACCCGGTTCTGCGGATAGTTGTAGGTGCGGATACGTTCGCTGCGGTCCCCGGTGCCGACCTGCGACCGCTTGTCCGCCGCCTGACGCGCCGCTTCTTCGCTCTGCTTGCGCTCCAGCAGCCGCGCATAAAGAATGCGCAGCGCAATCTCCTTGTTGCGGTGCTGCGACTTCTCCTGCTGGCTGGCCACCGAAAGACCGCTCGGAATGTGAGTGACCCGCACCGCGGAATCGGTGGTGTTCACGCACTGGCCGCCGGGACCGCTCGAACGAAAGACATCAAAACGCAAATCCTCCGGATTGATGTCAAGCTCCACCTCCTCCGCCTCCGGCATCACCGCCACCGTCACCGTCGAGGTGTGAATCCGTCCCCCCGCTTCAGTCGCGGGCACCCGCTGCACCCGGTGCACCCCGCTCTCATACTTCATGATGCTGTAGACATCCACCCCGGAGAGCGAAAACGACACATCCTTGATCCCGCCGAGATCGGTGTCGCTGTGGTCGAGCACCTCCACCCGCCACCCCTGCTTTTCTGCGAAATAGAGATAGGCGCGGAAGAGCTCTCCGGCGAACAACGCCGCTTCGTCTCCCCCCGCCGCCGGCTTGATCTCCACAATGATGTTCTTGCTGTCATTGGGATCCGGCGGCAGCAGCGAGAGCTGGATGCGTTCCTCAAGTTCAGCAGCCCGCTGCGAAAGCGTCGCAATATCGTTTTCAATCAATTCACGCAGTTCGGCATCGCTCTCGCCGGACAGCAGTTCATGGTTGTCGGCGATCTCTCCGAGCGCCTTCTCCCATGCCTCGAAATTACTGAAAAGTTCCTCCAGCTTCCGGTGTTCCTGCGAAACCCGCCGGAACTCATCGTTGTGAGCGTAAATACCCGGATCGGCCAGACGCGCCTCCAATTCCGCGCGCCGGTCTCGCAAACCGTCGATATATGATTTTATCTCGCCAGGAACCATATCGAGCCAAAAAAAACGGCCTGCCGTGAAGGGCAAGCCGAATGATGCAAATCCTTACGCCTTCTTGTAGCGACGGTTGAACTTGTCGATCCGCCCGGCGGTATCGACGAACTTCTGCTTGCCGGTGAAGAAGGGATGGCACTTGGCACAGATGCCGACCTTGACGTCGGGACGCGTCGATTTGATGTGCCATACTTCACCGCAGGCACAGGTCACCGTCGCATCGCCGTATTTCGGATGGATATCCTTTTTCATATCGAACTCCGCGTGTTTAATATTCCAACGAATTACAGAATTTTAATATACCCCGACCTGGACGTTTTTTCAAGTCCGAAACCGCGCCCGGTGAACAAAATTA
>CAKUKT010000335.1 GCA_934663655.1 uncultured Victivallaceae bacterium | reverse complement strand
CTCTTCCGACAGCCGGCCGAAACAACATGGATGACGCGCTGCGGCAGCGACACCCGCCGGTCACAATATTTCGGCGATCTCCACCGCGTTCAGCGCCGCCCCTTTGAGCACCTGATCTCCGGAGACGAAAATATCCAGACCCCGACGGTCATCCCGGGAAATATCCTGACGAATCCGCCCGACCAGCACATCATAGAGTTCCGAAGCGTCCACCGGCATCGGATAACGCTTGGCGGCGGGATCATCGACAACCTTCACTCCGGGCGCGGCTTCCAGAATCGCCCGAGCCTCCTCAGGAGTGATCTCATCGGCAAATTCAAGGTTGAGCGCCTCGCTGTGGGCGCGCAGCACCGGCACACGCACACAGGTGCAACTTACGCGGATGCTGTTGTCATGGAGCATCTTGCGCGTCTCGTTGAGCATTTTAAGCTCTTCCTTGGTGTAGCCGTTGTCGGTGAAGCTGTCGATATGCGGAATCAAATTGAAACCGATCCGGTGAGCGAAAGCCCGGGGTTCGATCGGTTCGCCGGCGAGAAGCTGCCGGGTCTGGATGAGCAGTTCATCCATTCCCTTGGCACCGGCGCCGCTGGTCGCCTGGTAGGTGGCGGCAACCAGCCGGCGGAGTTTTTTCGCCCGGTGCAGCGGCGCCACCGCAACCAGCATGATGATCGTCGAACAGTTGGGATTGGCAATGACGCCATGGTGGTTCTTCACATCTTCGGGGTTTACTTCGGGCACCACCAGCGGCACCTCGTCCTCCATGCGGAAGGCACTGGAGTTGTCGATCATCACCGCACCGGCATCGACCACCGACCGGCGATATTCCCGCGAAATGTCGCTGCCGGCGCTGAACAACGCGATATCCACCCCCCGAAATGAATCGTGACGCATCTCCTCGATGACGATATCCTCGCCGCGGAACTTCATCGTTTTTCCCGCGGAACGGGAGGATGCAAGCAGCTTCAGGTTTTTGACCGGGAAATTACGTTTTTCGAGGGTTTTCACCATTTCCACGCCGACCGCTCCGGTGGCTCCGGCGACGGCGACATTGTAAGCTTTAGCCATGATTATCAATTCTTCTGTTTGATTTTACCGGAACACCCTTCGCTCCGGCGTAAAGACCAATATTACATATAATATAGTGTCCGGGCTTGAAAAATGCAACCCGGCAGAGTATATTCCCCGCCATTATGGATACCAGAAATTTCAATCTTTCCGCGCTCAGCCGCGACGAACTCGTCGAACTGGTCAAGTACCACAACCGGCGCTACTGGGAACTCGGTGAACCCGAGATCTCCGATGCCCGCTACGACGAAATCGTCGAAGCATTGCGTCGGCTCGATCCCACCAACCCGCTGCTGGAGGAGATCAACACCCCGACCGTATACACCGAGGGAAAAGTCACCCACCGCGAACCGATGCTCTCGCTTGACAAAGCCTATTCACCGGCCGAAGTCATCGCCTGGGCCCGGAAATATGCCCGCACTCCCGATGAAGTGCTGCTCGTCGAACCCAAATATGACGGGATTTCCGCCGATTTCGACGGGCGGGTGCTCTCGACGCGCGGCGACGGCGAGGTGGGTGAAAACATCTCCGATAAAATTCCGCTGATCGAACTCGAAACCACCGGCTATACCGGTCCGCTCGACCGCCCGGTGCGCGGCGAACTGGTGATCCGTGACGATGATTTCGCTTCGATCTATTCGCACGTCCGCAAAAAGGATGGCGGTTTTTACAAAAATTCCCGCAACGCGGTGGCCGGCCTCATGGGTCTGAAGGATATTTCGCCGATGCTGGCGCAGGGAGCAAAGCTGACGCTGGTGGACTACAACCTGATCTCTGAATCCATACCGCTCTCCGAACTCTCCGAACGCTGGGAGGAGCTCAGCTGCGCCCAGGAACAGCTCCCCTATCCCCGGGACGGAATTGTCTTCAAACTGGCCGACCGCGCCTATGCCGCCTCGCTGGGCAGCACTGCGCATCATCCGCGCGGAGAAATCGCTTTCAAGTTCACCAACATCCGGCGGGAAACCCGGGTCGCCGATGTGGAATGGAGCTTCGGGAAAAACTCCCTGACGCCGGTGGCGCTGCTTGATCCGGTGGAGATATCCGGAACGACGATCCGGCGGGCGACCCTGCACAATGCGCAAAATATCGCCGAACTCGATTTGATGATCGGCGACCGGGTAATTGTCGAACGCGCCGGAGACGTGATTCCGTACATCGTCAGTGCCACGCCGGGTGAGGAGCGCCGTCCGGCGCTGATTTCCGAATGCCCCGCCTGCGGTGCCGGACTGGTTCGCCGCGGCCCGGAGCTCTGCTGCCCCAATCCGGATTGTCCGGAAACCCGGCTGCAACGGCTGCTGGCGGCGACCCGCAGTCTCGGCATCGAAAGACTCGGTGAACCGACCCTGCGGAAGTTGATGAAAAGTTCCGGCGTCACCACCCCCCGGCAGCTGTTTGAACTCACCGCCGCCGACCTGCTGCGCCTCGATGGTTTCGGCCCGAAATCGGCGGCCAACCTGCTCGGCGAAATCGCCCGCGCCCGCACGGTGCGAGACTACCAGCTGCTGGCGGCGCTCAACATTCCGCACGTCGGACTCAACATCGCCCGCATGCTGCTGACCGACCGCACCCTTGCAGAACTGCGAAATTTGTCTGCGGAAGAACTGGCGGCCCTGCCCGGCATCGGCCCGGAACGCGCCGCCGCCCTGGTCGCCGAATTTTCCAGCCGCCGCAGCGAGCTTGACGAACTTCTTGAAGCGGTAACCCTGATTCACGGTGATGGCGGCACGGAACTGCCCGCCATCTGCTTTACCGGCAAGATGCCGGAAAAGCGCTCCTTTTATGAGAAACTCGCCGCTGAGCGCGGTTACCGGCCGGTTGATTCGGTGAGTTCGACACTGGCGC
>CAKUKT010000334.1 GCA_934663655.1 uncultured Victivallaceae bacterium | reverse complement strand
GAGCAAGGACGAGCAGGATCTCCGTTTCGAAATCAGACAGATGAAACGTATTTTGCAATTCCGCGATTTTCTGCGGAAAATCTTCTCCGGCACAATTATCCAGCGGGTGATCCGCCAAATACCCGGCGACCTCCCCAACCAGCATTCTGCGGAGTCTGGAACGGGATTCCGGCTGGTTCCAGATTTCCATGAACTGTTCCTTCGGTGGTTTTGTAAAATCCAGAGATTCACCCCCCTCTTTTCTCTCCACCCGCCTGATTTGAGATGTGGAAAAGGTTGCCCGGATTTTGTCAACCCACTCCGGACCGGACAATAAATCTTTGACGATCTCAAAAACACTGCTCGTTTCAATGAAATCATTGTGATTGTTGATGAAATTGAGAAAATATCCCAGCGCCTTGAGTTTTATCCAGGTATTGCTCTCTTCTCTGAAACGTTTCATTTTTGACCTCTGCCGAATTAAAAATTGAATATCTGCATGAGGCTAAGCAAAAGGCGTGCCAAAGAAAGATGGGGAGCAGGATCAACCGGAAGCGCCTGAAAAATGTTCAATTTTTAAACATGCTTATCAAAAAAACATCAGTCAGGGACAGATGAAACGGCTCGATACCGGAGAATCTGGAAAAACAAAAAGAGTGTTGCAAAATCGGAAACTTCTGCAACACTCCAGAGGTGAAATCAGCTCCTGCTCACGGAAGCTCGCACCACTTTTTGAACTGCTTGCAACTTCCTGCCGTGGTGGAACTGGAAAGGCAGCTGAAATGCCGCAACTTGCAAGGCTGGCTGCCCGTTTCACATTTCACCCGCAACGGCCGGGAACCTCTTACGAGCTCCCGTTCCCCGTCCCAGAACTGACAAAGTCCGCAGACGTTTGCTCCATCGCAGCGATGTTCCATTTTCGTTTCCTTTCTCTTTGATTTTTTGTTTTGCTTCCCGTTGTAAACACGGTGGAATGCCTTTTTGATTTTCCGCAACATGCGAATTGCTCATGACTTTGTCGCCAGCAGTTGCGATTATTGAAAGCGACAGAAGAAAATCAGCAAAATCTATGCCACTTTCATTTTGAGCACGCATCCATCGAAAAACCGGCGGAAGGTGCTCAATAAATAACCGCATCTGGTCAAATTTCAATCCATGCGCATTCAGAACGCAAACCCCTGAAACAAAATCGCCACCGATTCTCCCCCCCGGATTCCCCGCTGGCATAAAATCTGCTCATAATCGATCCCGAATGAACCGGATCAATTTGAAAATCCCTCTTCGATAAGTTAGATTACAACAAATGATATATATATTTGAGGATTGGCGACGATGGAGACTTTGATTCTGACCGGCTGGGGGTGGAGCGATTACGCCTGTGCGGCGGCGCTGACGCTGCGCCATTTCGGCAACGCGGACATCCGGGGCGTGAGCACCCGGCGTCTGCCGGAACTGCTGAACGAGATTTCCGGATACAAAACCATTCTGATTCTGGGCGTCGGATTGACCGGTGATCCGGAACTGCTGCAGAAAGGAGTGGAAAAACTTCGCGCCAAAGGATGCAATATCCGATGGATCAGCGCGTTGCCGCTTCCGGAAAATCTGCCGGATTCCTTGCGTATTTTACTCAACCCCTTCATCGACGAGGACGGCGTAACCGCCGCGGTGTCGAACTGTTTCGGAATTCCATACGATGATCTGCTCCCGCTGGTCCGGGAGGAAAACGCCACATCGGAGCTCCGGCAATTCCGGCAGCTGCTGGAGGCGGCAATGTACTTCTACCGCAACTATCAGGAGGAGAAGCCATACAGCGATGCAATCCGCCACATCGCCCAACGCGATCCCGAATCGAAGTGGTCCGATTCCGAACGGCAGATGATCGAACATTACAAGCGGTTCGGCAACCGGGAGCTGGCCGGGAAGAGCCAGGCGATGCAGGAACTTCTGCATAAAATCAATCTGGCCGCCCCGCACGACCATGCCCGGGTTCTGATCTTCGGCGAGAGCGGAACCGGCAAGGAGACGGTGGCGCTGCAGATCCACAACAAGTCGCCCCGCAGAAACGAGCCTTACATTACCTTCAACTGCGCCTGCGTTGCGTCGCACCTGCTCGAAAGCCGTTTCTTCGGCCACGAAAAAGGGGCTTTCACGGGAGCGACGGAACGAAAGCGCGGACTCTTTGAACTTGCGGACGGCGGAACGCTGTTTCTCGATGAAATCGGCGAACTTCCGCTGGAAGCGCAGGGGATTCTGCTCCGGGTGCTCGAGGGGGGACGCATCATCCGGCTGGGCGGCAGCGAGGAGATCGAGGTGAATGTCCGGCTGATTGCGGCGACCAACCGCGATCTTGCGGCGATGGTGCGCGACGGGAAATTCCGGGAAGATCTGTTTCACCGGCTGAACGTGATACAGATTCTGGTGCCTCCGCTGCGGGCGCGTAAATGCGACATCGAACAGATCGCCAACGGCTACTGGCTCAAGCAGCACAAGCACCGGCTGACACCGGAACAGGTCGAAGTTCTGAAAACATACGATTATCCGGGCAACGTCCGGGAACTTTTCAATCTTCTGGAGCGGGCCTCCGTTCTGGACGAACAGGATTTCTCCCGGCTGCTTGCGGAACACAAACAAATGACGGCGAGTCTGGCTCCCGCCGCGGCAGCCGAGCTTCCCGACGAGCTCGATGCGGCGACCCGGCTGCATGTTCGTCATGTATACGAAAAGTACAACAACAACCTGTCCCGTGCCGCCGCGGCGCTGAAAATCGCCCGCAACACGGTCCGCAAATATCTGGAGGAAGCATGAAAACCGTTGCCGTCGCGTTGAAAAAAGTTCAGGAGTTATTCGAGCTCCATTTTCTCATCCCGTTTTATCAGCGCGGATACCGCTGGAACGAACGGCAGATCAAGCAACTTCTCCTGGACATCGATTCGTTTCAGCCC
>CAKUKT010000333.1 GCA_934663655.1 uncultured Victivallaceae bacterium | reverse complement strand
TGTCATGACTGCAATCGACAATTGCGCGCGCCGGAAGGCGGTTTTTGCGCAAGAGTTCCCGGAGCATGGCGATATATTCCGAACCGTAATTGGGCTGGTTGCGGCCGCCGCGCAGCACGATATGCGCACCCGGATTACCGCGGGTGCTGAAGACACCGACGTGGCCGTTCTCGAGCACTCCGATGAAGTGGTGCGGCTGGGAAGCCGTCGCCACCGCATCAATGGCGATCTGCAGTGAGCCATCCGTGGCGTTTTTGAATCCGACCGGCATCGACAGGCCGCTGCCGAGCTGACGATGGGTCTGGGCCTCGGTGGTGCGGGCGCCGATAGCGGCCCAGGAAACGCAGTCGGCGATGTACTGGGCGGTAATCGGGTCGAGCATTTCGGTGGCTGCCGCCAGACCGTTGCGGACAATATTGAGCAGAATCCGGCGCGCGGTCCGGAGTCCTTTGACGATGTCGTAGGTGGAGTTGAGATCGGGATCGTAGATCAACCCTTTCCAGCCGATGGTGGTGCGGGGTTTTTCAAAATAGGCGCGCATCACCGGTTCGATGCGGTCGCCGACTTCACGTTTAAGTTCCGCCAGCCGCCGGGCGTATTCGGCGGCGGCGTCGGCATCGTGGATCGAACACGGCCCGGTGATGACCAGAAGGCGCGGCGATTTGCCGTCCAGAATTTCCCGCACCGCCCGGCGACCGGCGGCGACCGTCGCGGCCAGTTCGTCAGTGAGCGGCAGTTCGGAACGGATCGCGACCGGGCTGGGGAGTTCGCACAGCGACTCGATGTTCAGGTTGTTGATTCGCGGCGCCACCGTTCACTCCTCCGTTCGGCTGTGGGAGACGACTTCAGCGAAGGGCAGGGAGCCGCCGAAAATATCGAGCGCTGATCCGATGGTATAGGAAATTTTTCCCGCGCCGGCGCTTTCGATCGCCCGGATGTCGTCGAGAGAGGATATTCCTCCGGCATAAACGCAGGGCAGGGGAGCGCGTCGCGCGAGCATTTCCACGAGTTCCAGATCCGGCCCGCGTCGGCAACCCTCGACATCGACGGCGTGAACCAGAAGTTCGGAAACACATTCGGAAAGAGCATCGAGGTTTTCGCTCTCCAGCGCGAAATCGGTGAGCTTCTGCCAGCGTTCCGCGGTAACCAGGTAGCGTCCCTGCGATTTCCGGCAGGAGAGGTCGAGCACCAGGCGGGAACTGCCGACCCGGGCGGTGAGTTCCCGAAGCCGGTCGAAACTCAACCTGCCGTCGACAAACACGCAGCTGGTCACGATCACCTTGTCCGCACCGGCGTCAAGCCAGTCGGCGGCGTTCGCGGCGTTGACCCCGCCGCCGAGCTGAAGCCCGCCGGGCCAGGCGGCCAGCGCCCGACGCGCGGCGTCATCATTGCCGGGGCCGAGCTTGATTACGTGGCCTCCCGGCAATTCATTTTCCCGGTAAAGCCGGGCGAAATACTCCGGCGAACGGTCGGAGATGAAGTTGGTCGCCGGCCCCGGTCCCGAATCGGAAAGGGTACCGCCGACAATCTGCTTGACCAGACCGTCGTGAAGATCTATACAGGGGCGGAAAGCAGCTCTCATTTCAACGAAATTTTCTGTACCAGTGTGTGACTCTGACCGGGAAGAATCGTCCGGATATCGCTTCCGGCATTGGCTGCCTCGATGCAGAGCATGGTGTGGTACTCCTCGTCGCCGAAATCCGCCATGGCGCGGGATTTCTCGATCCAGGGGTTCCAGACCACGGTGGCAAGTGAACCGGATTTTTCGACCCGGATTGTCCGGTTGAGACCGTGATCGACAATTTCCACCGTATCCTGGGTCGGCAGGTAAAGGCGGTCGGTTTCGGCTTCGACCCGGATGGTTCCCAATTGGCGGTTGCCGGTCGGTCGGGCTGCGCCGCGAACATGATCTTCGTAGGCGATGCCGTCGAGTCCGACGATTTCGACGCTGGAGATATCCGAGATGTTGAAATAACTGTGCAACGCTTCGCCGACCGTGACCGGTGCGGGGGAATGGTTAATGGTCGTCAGCGCCATCTCCAGATCCCGGCCGATGGTGAACGATAGTTCCAGCCGGAACCCAAAACCCACTTCCGGAGCGATGCTCTCGTCGAGGGCGAAGCGAAGTCCGGTCGCCCCGCCGGTGAGTTCCTCCGCCGCGATCAGCTTCCACTCCGCCAGCCGGGCAAAGCCGTGAGCCGGCTGACCGGGAACCGCCGCCGGGCCGAACCACGGCCAGCATACCGGTACGCCGCCGCGAATCGGTTTTTCCGGGGAATAGCAACTTTCGGTGCTCATCCAGATGAGCGGTGCCGCGCCGTGCGGAGTAAATTCCGTCAGATGGGCGCCGTGGGTGCAGATGGAGGCCCGGGCGAAATCATTGACTACATTTACAAATTCGAGGCCGCCGTTTCCCCGGGAAACGGTTACCCCTTCGACGGTGATTTTCTTCAATTCCGCAATCATGAAATCGTGGTTCCTTGATTTGTTTCCAGCGGCAGCGGAGGAATGCCGAGATTGCCGACGATGACCGAATCAGCGAACAGTCCGCCTGCTTCCGGCAGCATCGTGAACGCTCCCCCGCTGCTGAACAGACGCCGGTTGCCCCAGATATAGGCGGCAATGTGTTCTTCGAGATCGAAATGTTCAAGTTCGCCGCGGGAAGGGCGTTCCAGATGGGCCGCGTCGAAACAGACGCGCGGAGCGATGCCGGTGAGACTCTGCGAACCGGCAGAGGCGCGCAGACGTTTCCGCAGTTCCCGGCGGGAAGCACTGCCGAGCATGCACCACGGCAGCCGGAATTGAACGGCGGCGACGGAAGCGTTGACATCAGCCGGAGTTCTCCAGCCGAGTATCGCCGAGAAACGCCAGGGGCGTTTTTCCGGTTCCGTCTCCGGATCCCGGATCAAAACCCGGCGCCGGTAACTTACTCCGCCGGCGTCGGCGGTGAGGGTAAAT
>CAKUKT010000332.1 GCA_934663655.1 uncultured Victivallaceae bacterium | reverse complement strand
GTATAAAAAACAACCATGCCGCCATGCCGACAACTTCTCCAAAAAATCATCGCTTGCGATATATATAAAACCTTTACGTCAAATTAGCAAATTACAGAAAAACAACTTGAAAAACTGCTAATCGGAAATTACATTATATCGCAAGCGATAAATACCTGGAGAAAAAACATGCTGACATTTATGGGACCGATGAAGCGGATCGTCCATGCGTTCGTCCGGGAACGCAACCGGCGGATGAGCCGCTGCAATCTCACCTCGGCACAGGTAGATGTACTGATTCTGCTGCTGCGCACTCCGCCGGATGAGGAGATTTATCCGGGAAAAATCCAGCAGCGGCTCGGCCTCTCCTGCCCGACCGTCAACGGCCTGCTCAACCGGCTCGAACAAAAGGGATTCATCCGTTTTGAACCGGCCACCTCAGACCGGCGGCGTAAACGTATCCTGCTCACGGAAAAAGGACGGGCTACTGATCCGATTTTTCAGTCTCTCGGTGCGGAATGGGAAAAACTGGCGACCGCCGACTTCTCCGACGCCGAACTGCTCGTGCTCGGTCAGTTGATGCGCAAACTCGAAGCCAATGTCAAAAAAATGATGCCAGCGGACTCCGCGTCCGGCAATAATTCTCAACCGCTTTCAACTCACCCAACCCCTGCTGCCGGAAAACTCTGATCTCCGGATTGCAACCAGTAGATAACACCTCCAACTACATAATGAATAAAATAATCAACCATCATCCAAACACGGACATCACCGTTCCGGATCGCCGCCGCCAAAGTCAGAGTTCGTCCCCCGGGATCAATTTGAACTTCCGGAGGTCGTCATGAGCACTGGACGCATTTCCCGGGATCTCACTTCCGGCAACGTCGCGCGCACCATGATCCTCTTTGCCGCGCCGCTCTTCTTCTCAAGCCTGCTGCAGACCACCTACAACATGACGGATATGATCATCATCGGTCACTTCGTCGGCAAGGAGGGACTGGCCGCCACTTCAATCGGCGGCGACGTGCTGCTCTTTGCCTCCTTTGTCGCCATGGGGTTCGCCAATGCCGGACAGGTGATCATTTCCCAGTTCGTCGGCGCCGGACGACACGACAAAGTCGCCCGGTTGATCGGGACCATGTTTACCTTCCTCTTAAGTTGCGCCCTGCTGATCGGAATCGTCGGATTGATATTTCAGGAAGATCTTCTCAACTGGCTCAACACCCCGGATGAAGCCCGGGAGTTCACACGTTCCTACACCGACGTCTGTCTGACCGGTCTGGTATTCATCTACGGCTATAATGTGGTCAGCGCAATCCTGCGCGGCATGGGGGATTCAAAACATCCGTTTTATTTCATCGCGCTGGCAACCATGCTGAACGTGGTGCTCGACCTGCTCTTTGTCGTCAAATTCGGGATGGCGATTTTCGGGGTGGCCCTCGCCACGGTGATCAGTCAGGGGTTGAGCTTCTGCTGGGCGATCATCTTTCTCTACCGGCGCCGGGATTCCTTCGGTTTTGATTTCAAGCTCCGCAGTTTTGCGATCGATCGGGAGGTACTCGCCCCCTTCCTGAAACTCGGCATTCCGATGATGATTCAGGTCGCTTCATTTGATTTCTCCAAACTCTTTGTCAATTCCTGGATCAACTCCTATGGCGTTCTTGCTACCGCCATGACCGGCATCGGGAACAAAATCACCAATATGGTCAACGTCGTCAATGTCGCCTTTTCCACCGCCGGCAGCGCCATGATCGGGCAATGCATCGGCGCCGCCAAATACGACCGGGTGCCAAGGGTACTCAGGGTATCCTACAGCATCAATATAACCATATCACTGATAATCGGGATTATTACCGTCCTCTTTCCCTCCATGGTCTTTGGCATTTTCACCGACGATGAGGAGGTTCTCACCCTTGCGCTCTCATACATTCCCGTTTTACTGCTGACCTTCACCTCAAGTGCGTTGCGCCCCTCGATGAGCGCCCTGATCAACGGCAGCGGAAATTTCAAACTTAACCTTGCGGTCGCTCTTCTCGACGGCGTATTCATGCGAATTGGACTGTCGGTGCTGCTCGGACTCACTTTCGCATTCGGAGTTTACGGCTTCTGGTACGGGAGCGCGCTGGCCGGGTTCACTCCGTTTGTCATCGGCGGGGTTTATTACCTCTCCGGACGGTGGCGGACCAGAAAGTATATCTTACGCGAATAATTTTCCCCTCCCCGCCCCCCCCGGCTCCCCGTTTTTCGGCGATTCTCTGCCCGGAATCAGTATCCCGGTCACGCCACTGGAGATCCGGGACCTGACGGTTTTCGTAAAAATTTTTTCCGATCGAACTTGACAGCCGGGTTCACCGGCGGTATATTTCTACATAAGTAGTTGCGGACATTCCGGGACCACCCGGTTGTCCGCCGTGTTTATTAACCCGAAACCAAGGCAGAAAATATGAACGCCGTCACCGACGACCCTGGACCTCGATTGCGCCCGCGCAAGTCGGCGGCGGAACGGAGATTTTCCGCCCGGGTAAGCGAGTAAGAGCTCACCGATAAACCGGCGGAACGACTGAAATAAACCAGCCCGAGCTTTTCCGTTCCCTCCCATCCGGCCTGCGCACGGCGCATGACGCGTTTCCGGCGTCACCCCATGAAATACGGGAGGAAGAATCATGTTCAAATGCTACGACCTCGTCGACGGTCGAGTGCAGAGTTGTCCGGAGGGACAGCTCGGCCTCATTCAGGTTTACAGCGACCCCACCGACGAGGAAAAAACCTATTTGATCGAGCAATGCGGCATCGATGCGCATACGCTGGCCTCCGCCCTCGACGAGGATGAGATCAGCCGCATTGAATACGAACCCAACCATATCGCGGTAATCATGAAGCGGCCGCGGAACTTTCAGATCGACCGGCGAATGGCTTTCAAGGTGTCCTCGATCGGCGCGTTTCTTTTCAAGGACCGGCTGATCGTGCTTCAGGCCGAACAG
>CAKUKT010000331.1 GCA_934663655.1 uncultured Victivallaceae bacterium | reverse complement strand
CAGCAGGATGTTGAACACATCCGGATGCGCCTTTTCGATCTCATCAAAGAGCACCACCGAATAGGGACGTCGGCGAACCGCTTCCGAAAGCTGACCGCCCTCCTCATAACCGACGTATCCCGGAGGCGCGCCGACCAGTCGCGACACACTGAACTTCTCCATATATTCGGACATGTCGATTCTGACCATCGCCCGTTCATCGTCGAAAAGATCCGCCGCCAGCGCCCGGGCGAGTTCCGTTTTGCCCACGCCGGTAGGTCCGAGGAAGATGAAGCTGGCGATCGGCCGGTTCGGGTCCTTCAGACCGGCCCGGGCACGGAGCACCGCGTCGGCGACGGCGGAGACCGCTTCGTCCTGGCCGACGACGCGTTCGTGCAATCTCGAAGAGAGCGAAAGCAGTTTCTCCTTTTCACTCTGCACCAGTTTGCTGACCGGAATTCGGGTCCAGCGGCTGATGATATTGGCGATATCCTCTTCATCGACCTCTTCCTTGAGCATTCTCGAAGCGGAGTTGTTCTTGATCGCCTCCTCGGCGGCGGCAATCTGATGTTCGATGCCGGGGATCACCCCGTGCCGGAGTTCGGCGGCCTGTTCGAGATTGTATTCGCGTTCGGCGCGTTCGAGCCGGGCGCGGGCGAGGTCGAGTGACTCGCGGTAGTTGCGCAGATCGGTGATCGCCTTTTTCTCGTTTTCGTAACGGGCCCGGAGTTCGCGTCCGGCGGCCTTGAGTTCGGCGACTTCGGCCTCCAGTGCCTCACGGCGTTTGATGGAGGCGGGATCCTTTTCGTTGCGCAAACCGGTTATTTCGATTTCGAGCTGCATGACCCGGCGTTCGTTTTCGTCGAGCTCCTCCGGGCTGCTGTCGATTTCGGTACGCAGCGCCGCCGCCGCCTCGTCGACCAGGTCGATCGCCTTGTCCGGCAGGAAACGGTCAGGTATATATTTGTCCGAAAGTACTGCCGCGGCGACCAGTGCGCTGTCCCGCAGCTTCACGCCGTGGTGGATCTCATAGCGCTCCTTGAGGCCGCGCAGAATACTGATCGTATCCTCGACCGAGGGCGGGTTGACCAGTACCGATTGGAAACGCCGTTCGAGCGCGGCATCTTTTTCGATATATTTGCGGTATTCGTCGAGCGTGGTGGCGCCGATGCAGTGAAGTTCGCCGCGGGCCAGCATGGGCTTGAGCAGATTGCCGGCGTCCATGGAACCCTCGCTCGCGCCCGCTCCGACGACGGTGTGGAGTTCATCGATGAACAAAATCACCCGTCCTTCTGCGGCGGTGACCTCCTTGAGCACCGCTTTGAGCCGTTCCTCAAATTCGCCGCGGTACTTCGCACCGGCGATCAGTGCGCCCATATCGAGCGCGACAACCTGACGGTTCTTGAGGTTTTCGGGGACATCGCCGCGCACGACCCGGCGGGCGAGTCCTTCGACGATGGCGGTTTTGCCGACACCGGGTTCCCCGATGAGCACCGGATTGTTCTTGGTACGGCGCGACAGAATCTGAATCACGCGGCGGATTTCGTCGTCCCGGCCGATAACCGGGTCGAGTTTGTCCTGCATGGCCAGTTCGGTGAGGTCGCGGGAATATTTTTTCAGCGCCTCGAAGGTGCCTTCGGGGTCGGCGCCGGTCACCCGTTGATTGCCGCGGATGGACTGAAGCGCGCCGAGTGCCTTGTCAAAGGTGACGCCGGCATTTTCGAGCAGGGTACCGGCGGTGTTGCGCGATGACAGCATCGCCAGCAGCAGGTGTTCGACGCTGATGTATTCATCGCGCATGGATTCAGCCTGCTTGGCGGCATTGTTGATCATCTCGCTGAACTCGCTGGAGTTGTAGAGTTGCTGACCGGAGCCGGAGATTTTCGGCAGTTCGGCGAGTGCCTGTTCGACCTGGCCGTCGAAAAGTCGGCGGTTGACGCCGAGCCGTTCGAGAATTGACGGCACGGTGCCACCCTCCTGGCGGCAGAGTGCGGCCAGCAGATGGATGTTGCGAAGTTCGTTGTTGTTGTGTTCAACAGCGATCTGCTGAGCGTTCATCAACGCTTCGCGGGTTTTATTGGTAAGTTTTTCCAGATTCATATTTCTTCCTCCCTCTGATAGAAAATATTATCATCCGGGTTGAAGCAGGATTCATGCCAGTCGCGCTGTCGGGCGGCGTGCTTGTAAAGGCACCGCCAAAGGTGTATATTTATGGCACACTTGCAAGGGACAAACAGACACTATGGAATATCCGTTCATCACCAGCGCTCACAACGACGCGATCAAACATCTGGTCCGGCTGCGCGACCGGCGCCACCGCGACCGGGAACAACTCACTCTGCTCGAGGGCTACCGGGAACTCACCCGCGCCCGGGAATACGGGATGGAACTGGTCGAGTGCTTCTTCTCGCCGGAACATTTTCTCGGCGTGAATGAATATCCGCTGCTCGAAACCATCGCCGCTTCCGGGGTCCGGGTCGTCCGGATTGCGCCCCAGCTGCTCGAAAAGGTCTCCTACCGCGACCGCCCCGAGGGGCTGCTGGCGACCGCGAAAATGCGCCGTCACACCCTCGCGGAGATGCCGGTGGTGAAAAACGGCCTCTATCTGGTCGCCGAGGCGGTGGAGAAACCCGGCAACCTCGGTTCGATGCTGCGCAGCGCCGATGCCGCCGGCGCCACCGGACTGATCATCTGCGACCGCTCCACCGATCTCTACAATCCCAACGTGATCCGGGCCAGTACCGGGGCGATCTTTTCGGTGCCGCTGGCCGAGTCGGACAACGCCGGGACGCTGGCGTGGCTCCGGGAGCACAACATCGCGGTATGCGCGACCACCCCCCACACGGAAATGATTCACACCGCGGTGGATCTGACTGGACCGGTGGCAATTTTGATGGGCACCGAACAAACCGGGTTGACCGATTTCTGGCTTGACGCCGCGGATATCCGGGTGCGGATCCCGATGCTGGGCAGAATCGATTCGCTGAATGTCGCCGCTGCGACGACGATTCTGCTCTACGAGGCGGCCCGGCAGCGC
>CAKUKT010000330.1 GCA_934663655.1 uncultured Victivallaceae bacterium | reverse complement strand
GTTCACGACAGGTTTTGAAATAATTGACGATCGCCGCCTCATCATAATTTTCCAGACCGAGGTTTTTCGCGTAGACGACGTTGTCGAAGTAGTCCATATTGATCCAGAACTCCAGTTCCGGAGCGTCGGCGGCGCGTCCTTCAGACCAGCTGGTCTTGACGATTTGCAGTTCGGAGAATTCCAGCTTGCCGGATTCGGTTTTAAGATTTACCTCAAATTTGGTTGTACCCTCCGGTGCGTACAGCCGCACCGCGAAACTCCGGGCCTCGGACGAGACTTCGAGATCGCCGGTTCCCCATTCCCGGAGCCAGGCGCCTTTGGCGTTGCGCGCAACAATCGAGGCAGCGCCGACGGCGTTCGGAGTCGTTGAACTTACCTTGCCGGTAAAGAGATAGAATCCGTCATCCGCCGCCGCGTCGGCAATGGCGATAAAGGCCCGGGAGGCGTTTGCGGCACGTTCGGTGACGATGATTCCATCCGCGGCCGTCACTTTACCCGGTCCAGCCACACCGCGCCAGCTGTTGCTGATGGTGAGTGCCGGTTCGGCGGCCTGCAATCCGGCGAAAAACGCGGTCACCAGGCAAAAAAAAGACAAAAAAATCTTCATGTGAAAAAATCCTTTCTGGTGATTGTATTCCGGTGAAAAAAATCTCCGGTAAAAAACGTGAGCGAACAATATAAATCATGCGCTTCCCACATTGCGGAAAGCGCACGGATTTTTCATATTAAAGAGTCAGCATGTCACTTGTGGAGGTGGCCGCCGCATGATAATACTGGAAATAACCGGTTCCCCGCTTCTGGTAGGCCCCGCTGTTTAGAACCGACTGCTTCCACTCCAACGGCTGGAGCGAAGCTCCGTGACCATCGGCAAAATTCATATTGATCCGGTTGGAGTGCCGGGAGTGGACCAGTGCGGGGGTACCTCCGGCACTGCCGTTGGCTACGGTGTAGAACTGATCCCGGTTCTGTCCGTAAAATGTGTCGACATTGTAATAGTGAGAGGATGGATTCGGAATACGCTTGAAGATCAGACAGCGCCAGGGCGGATTGATCCATGCTCCGGAATCATTGACCGGAGTAATGACACTGTTGATGCTGACAGTTCCTCCATACTGATTGGCCTGATTCATAACGCCGTAGGACTGCTCATAATGAAGATCATTGTTCTTTTTGACCGGCCGGGGCATTGACGGGCAACTGAAAATTTTACCGTCATCGGCAAGGTATCCGGTATAGATCAGATGATCGGCCCAGCTTAGCCGTCCACCCCAGCTGACGGGGTTGACGATCTGCAGCGGCAGCAATCCCTTGTTGGAGTCACCGTACATGGCGGCGGCGGTTCCACAGTTTTTGAGGTTGGAAAGGCAGTTGCTGGATCTGGCGGCTTCGCGGGCTTTGGAGAGCGCCGGCATCAGCATCGCCGCGAGAATTGCGATGATCGCAATGACCACCAGGAGTTCGATCAGGGTGAATTTTTCCTTTGATTTCATCAACTTTTCTCCTTGTTTGATAGGGGTGGAAATAATTTTATGGAGATATTATGTAATAACAAGCACTGCTTTCAAATGGCAAAAAAGATAAATTTTTGTTATTTTTGACCACTAAACATACAATATAATTTTCTCGGCCGCATTGAAAAATCTATTCAGTTTTCACGAATATAACTGTTTCCACCATTTGAAAAAAAATAAACTGATGTTATTTTTATCCAGGGAAACCCGAGGGGTTGTAAAACAGATGTCCGATATCAGAAAATATTTTTTCAATCTGAGAATTAACCGCGGCGATGGCGACATCCGGGTCGGAAAATGCCGCAGCGCCAATTCCGAAACCTTCTCGTTTAAGGCGGGGATGCCATATATGGTGCTCAGCTATATTATTGAAGGGAACGGTTTACTCACCCAGTCCGACACTTCCTGGCCGTTACATCCCGGGGTGTTGCTGTTGCGTTTCCCGAACATTGATCAAACTCAGCGGATTGATATCGGTCCATTCGCTGAATATTATATCGGTATCCCGGCGGAATTCAGTCTGGTTCTGCAACGTCTGGGGGTGGCATCTCCGGATTCTCCAGTATTGGAACTCGGCGTTGAAACGGAATTTATCTCTGGTTTCGAACGTCTGATCCGCGAACTCAGCAGTCAGCCGGAACACCGGTTGCCGGTTTCATTGGGAAACCTCTTTGCATTCTCCTGTGATCTGCTTTGTCTGGCCCGTTCCCCGGGGAGTTCTTATTCTCTGGTTCTGGAAAAGGCCTCTGAAATTTTGATCGACCCAGCTGAATACCGGGTGACGATTCCTGAACTTGCCCGGCGATTCGGCATGTCACCCTCCACCTTTCGCAAAGCATTCTTCTCCTACTTCCGGATGCCGCCGGCCGAATACCGCATCCGACACCGGATCGAACGGATCTGCAATGAACTGCTCAAGGATGATATGAGCATCAAGGAGATCGCCGCCGCCTACAACTATCCGGACGTCTATGTCTTCTCCCGTCAGTTCAAACGCTATACCGGCTTCTCTCCGGCTGCCTACCGGAAAAAATTCTAAAAGAAGATCTCAAGCATCGTCGAAAAATCCCCTGCTGCCGGTCCTGCCGGGTTCTTTATGCCGCTGAACCAGAAATTCAACGCGGTTTACCGATGTTCCGGGGTTGAAAACCACACCCGGCGTGCTATATTATCTATTTGATTATTTTGGAGTTTTGATATCAACAGCACTCTGGAGACGGCAACTGTGAAAGAATATAAAGTAGGAATCATCGGTTTCGGCACCGTCGGAGCCGGCGTCGCGGAAAATCTGCTGGCCAATCAGGAGATCATTGCCACCCGTTCCGGGATCCGGTTGACACTCTGCGGTGTCGCCGACCTCGATACCACCACCGATCGCGGCGTCAAACTCCCCGACGGCATCCTCACCACCGACTCCGCCACGGTAATCGCCGCCGCGGATATCGTCGTTGAACTGATCGGCGGTACCACCGTCGCCAAAAAAATCATCCTGGAGGCGCTCCAGGCCGGCAAATCGGTGGTCACCGCCA
>CAKUKT010000329.1 GCA_934663655.1 uncultured Victivallaceae bacterium | reverse complement strand
CGACTGGAGGCGCCGACGAAGAGCAGTTTGGAGACGGGATCGAGCACCATCGGAATCCCCGAAAGCTGAGGCGGCATTTTCTGAATGTATTTCTCTATCGTCTCTTCCCGGATCTGGCGGCGCATTTTCGCGGAAACATATTCCAGCTGATTGGCGGCCATGAAAATCTGTTCCTCGCGTTTGCACAGGGCGTTGAGCAGCGAGGCGGGAATCTTGCGCGCCGCGCGCCGGAGGGTCAAATAGTAACAACCGCCGAGCTGGGCGGTGGCGCCGTCGATTGCGGTGTCGAGCAGATGAC
This sequence comes from uncultured Victivallaceae bacterium, assembly GCA_934663655.1. Lineage (GTDB taxonomy): Bacteria > Verrucomicrobiota > Lentisphaeria > Victivallales > Victivallaceae > UBA1784. The sequence continues at coordinate 2,763 of CAKUKT010000329.1, read as the reverse complement.
GTCCGGTCACCCAGCCGAGTTGTTCGTCGGCGGTGACGGCGTCGAGGGCCTCGGCCTTGCGGGCGGCGAAAAGATCGATGATGTTCTCCGGCAGTTCGCTGGAGATTTCAAAGATGGTGAAGGAAAACGATCCCCGGTTGAATGGCATATATTCACCTCAAAGCAGTTTGAACGTGTTCCGGTTCAGAATTTATGATCTTCACCGTAACCGTAGTGTTCGATGACGTAGTCGACATCTTTGTCTCCCCGGCCGCTGCAGGTGGCCAGGATCGACCCGTGGGCATGTTCCCGCGCCCACCGCATCGCACAGGCGACGGCGTGAGCGCTCTCCAGCGCCGGAATGATCCCTTCGTAGCGGGAGAGTTTGAAGAAAGCGTCCACCGCCTCCTCGTCGCTGACGGTCACATATTTGACCCGGCCGAGATCTTTCCAAAACGCATGTTCCGGTCCGACCGAGGGATAGTCGAGGCCGCTGGCGATGGAGTAGACTGGGGCCGGTCCGCCTTCGGCGTCCTTGAGCATGTAGCTGGAGAAGCCGTGCATGCTGCCGGGGGTGCCGTAGGTAAGCGACGCGGCGTGCTGCCCGAGGGCGCTGCCGGTGCCGAGGGGTTCGGCGCCGATGAGATCGACCGGGTCGTTGAGGTAGGCGGCGAAGCTGCCGGCGGCGTTGGAGCCGCCGCCGACGCAGGCGCAGACCGCGTCGGGGAGGTGGCCGGTCATCTCCAGGAATTGTTCGCGCGACTCTTCGCCGATGCAGAACTGGAAGTCACGCACCATCAGCGGGAACGGGTGGGGGCCGAGCACCGAACCTATGCAGTAGATCGAATCCCGGTAGTTGCGGGCGTAGGACTCAAATGCGGAATCGACCGCCTCCTTGAGGGTTTTAAGTCCGAAACTGACCGGTACCACCTTGGCGCCGAGAATTTTCATCCGGCTGACGTTGGGCGCCTGTTTGGCGATATCGACTTCGCCCATGTGGATTTCGCATTCGAGACCGAAGTAGGCGGCCGCGGTCGCCAGCGCCACGCCGTGCTGTCCGGCGCCGGTTTCGGCGATCAGGCGCTTCTTGCCCATGTACTTGGCCAGCAGCCCCTCGCCCATGCAGTGGTTGAGCTTGTGGGCGCCGGAATGGTTGAGATCTTCCCGTTTGAGGTAGATCTGGCAGTTGCCGATCAGGCGTGACAGCCGGTCGCAGTGGTAGACCGGCGTCGGCCGTCCCTGAAATTCCCGACGGATGCGCCGCAGTTCGTTGATGAAGTGGGCCGACTGGCAGATCGCCTGGTAGGCGGTGTTGATCTCTTCAAAAGCCTTGACCAGTTGAGGCGGAAGTTCGGCGCCGCCGTAGGGTCCGAAGAAACCATCCTCGGTCGGATATTCGCGGAAGTAGCGGGAGAAATCCATATTCGATACCTTAAGATATTGTGAAATTTTGCCTTTCCGGTCGGGATCTGTTCGCTCTCCGGGCCCCTGGAAAACCGAAAGCGGACCAAACCGGAAGCGGTTCGATCCGCCGAATCGTGCCGTGCCGGTATCTTGAAACCGGTGGTTTCAGTCGTTCGCCGAAGCCTCGCGACGAAGACCCTGAATGCGGACACCTCTTTTTTAAAATATATCACGCCGGAGCCCCTTTTGCAAATGTCCGGGAGGGGGGATTCCGGACGGATATCGCTGACAAGCAGGCAATTTTTCCGGATGGTTTTTTCTGGAAGACTTGAATTTACATTCGCATGGGTGTATTATAGCTCCGCCCGACAGTGCGGCGGGAGCAAGCCCGTGAGGGAGGAAATAGGTTCGGAAGCCGGCGGAACGAGGATTTTTTTCCGGGCTGACCGGTGCCGGTGCGGCTGCGTTTCCGGTCCGGGAAGGATAAACGATTTTGTCGTGGCGGGTTGCAGCGCCTGAACAAGCTTATAATAAAAACAGGAGATCAGGTAATGGAGTTGCGGAGACTGACCGGAGTTGCAGTGCCGTTGTTGTTGCTGACGGCATGCGGGTGTTCGTTCTTTTCCGGAGACGAATTTGAAGCCCGGCGGCAGGAAATGCTCAATCGCCCTCGCGAGGTGATCTACAACACCGACGGCTGTGATGCGGTCTATTACCCGCGGGAACTGGCCGCGACCAAGGAGAATTTCATCGATCAGCGGCTTAAATATACCCAAGGCAGTAAAATCGATTCGGTTTTCTATTGTCCGCTGTCGAGCGGGTTCGGCCATCTGACGAGCCGGACGACCGCCGGCGATCAGCTGCTGGCCGATCCGCCGCATGCGCCGAAGATGCGCAATGTGACCGGTGAATTGCTCGCGCAGGGTACCGATCCGCTGAAGATCGCCGAGGAATACTGCCGGGATGAAAATCTGGAGTTTTTCGCCTCGTTGCGCGTCAATGACACCCATGACCAGGCGCACACCGAGGAGAAGCCGATGTTTCTGATGTCGCCCTTCAAGCGTCAGCATCCTGAGTTTCTGATGGGCACCATCGACAACCGTCCTCCCTACTGTTCCTGGAGTGCGGCGGACTTCACCCATCAGGAGGTTCGGGACCGGATGGCGGCGATTGTCGCCGAAATCTGCGCCAACTACGACATCGACGGCATCGAATACGATTTTCACCGCCACATGCAGCTTCTGAAATCGGTTGCGTGGGGCGGGCACGCCTCGGAAGAGGAGCTGGAGATGATGACCGGTTTCATGAAGGAACTGCGCGAAATCACCGAGGCGGCCGGACGCAAACGCGGTCGGCCGATTCTGGTGGCGGTCCGGGTTC
>CAKUKT010000328.1 GCA_934663655.1 uncultured Victivallaceae bacterium | reverse complement strand
GTTGAACGCAATCCGGTTCGCGCCGGAGATCCCGGCCTGGTTTCAGCCATGAGCGAAGCGATCCGCGCGGCGCGCAGCGACGGCGACAGCCTCGGCGGAGTGGTCGGCTGCCGGATCAGCGGGGTTCCGGCCGGATGGGGAGAACCGGTTTTCGACAAACTTGATGCGCTGCTTGCGCATGCGCTCTTCTCCATCGGCGCGGTCAAGGGAGTGGAAATCGGCGCCGGATTCGCCGCTGCGAAAATGCGCGGCAGCGAAAACAACGATCAGTTCTGCGACGGCGTTTATGCGACCAATCACGCGGGTGGAGTTCTCGGCGGCATTTCCACCGGTCAGGAGATCGAGTTTCGGGTTGCAGTCAAGCCGACGCCGTCGATTTCGCAACCGCAGCAGGCCCTCGGAACCGACGGCGCTCAGCACGAACTGGTGATCGGTGGACGCCACGATCCCTGCGTGGTTCCCAGAATCGTGCCGGTGGTGGAGGCGATGGCGGCGCTGGTGCTCGCCGATCTGGCGCTGCGCCAGCGTGCGGCTCGTTCGGCACAGGCTTGAAAAAGTTCCGGTGGCGGATTATAGTATAGCCGGAATTGGTAAAACCTGATCCGGGAATTGCGGAACCGGAAATTCAACCTGCCCTCCCCGGAAGTTGCCGCCGGTTCGCATCCCGTAAATTCAGGTGTTCCGGAAAGTTGTGCTGATCCGGATTGCCGCCGGTTTCGCGGCCAGCTGGAACTGCTGCCGGCGAGGATCAATTGGACTGCATATTCCGGAATCACCGGGAGGATCCCCGACAATGTTATGCGATAATTGCAAAAAGAACGAAGCCACGATTCTGATCAAAGAGTTGCACAACGGGCAGACCCACACCATGAACCTCTGCGCCGAATGTGCGAAACTCAAGGAGGAGCAGGGGGAACTCGGCGCCCTCGGAATCAACCTCGGCGAGCTTTTCTTCAATCTGGATAAATTCAAGAATAAACTCAAGGCGGCCGCCGACAAGAAAGCCGCCGCTGAGAGTGGCGGCGAAAGTGGCGGCAGCGACGGAGCCGTGCTGCCGGCCTGTCCGGAATGCGGCTGGACTCCGGAACAGCTGCGCGACTCCGGCGGCAAACTCGGCTGTCCGGAGTGTTACCACACGTTCGGGCGGATCATCGATGAAGCGCTCGGTAAGATTCAGCGCGGGCCGGTTCACATCGGCAAGCGTCCGAAAGGGGGTTCCGGTGGTGTGCAGGCGCTCGAATTTGAGCTGGAAAAGCTCCGGCACGAACTTCAGGAATTTGTCCGGCACGAAGAATATGAATCCGCCGCCGTCTGCCGGGACCGCATCAACCAGTTGCGTGCCGAACTGGAAAAGCACACCTCCGAAAAGGATGAATCATGAGTTCCACCGTTGATCTGTTGCTCGATAATCCCGTCAGTTTCCTTGCCGACACCTCGCGTGATGAGGATATCGTGATTTCGACGCGGGTGCGGCTTGCCCGCAATCTTGCCGGCCGCCGCTTTCCGCTGGCGGCCTCCGAAAAGGAACGGCGGGAGGTGGTGTCGAAGGTCACCGCGGCCGCAGTGGAGAGCGATGTGCTCGGCGGAGCCGGAACGCTTGCTTTCGATCCCGAGGAGATGACGCCGCTGGATCGGACGATTCTGCTGGAGCGGCGTCTCGCCAGCCGGGAGTTTCTCGAACATCCGGAGGGCACCCGGCTGCTGGTTCGCCCTGACGAAAGTTGTTCTGTGATGATCAACGAAGAGGATCAGTTGCGGATGCAGGCGTTGCGCGGCGGCTTGCAGCTGGAGGCCGCCTACCGGGAAATCAGCGCGCTGGACGATGAACTCGGTGAAAGACTTGATTTTGCTTTCGACGACCGGCTCGGTTTTCTGAGCTGCTGCCCCACCAACGTGGGTACCGGCATGCGCGCCTCGGTGATGCTGCATCTGCCGGGGCTGGTGCTGACCGGACAAATTGCGCCGACGGTGCAGGGAATCAATAAACTCTATCTGGCGGTCCGGGGGGCATCCGGCGAAGGTTCGGACAACCGCGGCAATTTGTTTCAGGTCTCCAACCAGGCCACGCTCGGGGACAGCGAAGAGGGGATCATCCAGCATCTCGGCAAAGTCATCGACCAGCTGATTTCGCACGAAAAGAATGCCCGCAAACTGCTGCTCGAACGCGATCGTCCGGGAATGTTCGACCTCGTCGGCCGCGCCTACGGCGTGATGAAACACAGCTGGAAGCTCTCCGCGTCGGAAGCCCTGCGCTGTCTCTCGGCGCTGCGGGCGGGGGTCGATCTCGGGCTTTTCAATCATATCGACGTGGCGCTGGTCAATGAATTGTTTCTGGCGATCAACCCCGGCCATCTGCAGAAGCGCGCCCGCCGGGAACTCTCCGAAGAGGAGTGCAATATCTACCGGGCCGCGTATTGCCGGGAAAAGCTCAAAAACTGCTGAGCATATCGAACGATCTATCCGTCGGCAGCCGGAATGACGATTCCGGCTGCCGCTGCGTCTCCGGAGCGCGACTACCCGGCCGGGCGGTTCATCCAGAAGTTCGGCTGACATCTTGCGACCGGCTGACCGCTGGACCGGAGAAACGTCGCATGGCGATTATTCCTGTACCACTCCAGTGCTCCCGGAACCGGGAGAACTCCCGTTGCCGTCCATTCATTTTCTCCCCTATCCCGGAACCAGCATATCCCGCCGGCAGACAATATCGGGATAATAAAAAAACACGAATCCAGCCATTGACTGAATTCGTGTTTTCCAAGCGAAATCTTCGCAGGTTCCGGCTGCACCGACCGGCCGAAACGCCCGATACCATCCCGGCTTCCGATCCTCCGTTCTCTCCGGAGAACCAGCTTCCCCAGAAGCGTCCGGTTTCCGACCGCGTCCGGACCTCCGGACGCCTGCCGACGGTTACTTACCGGAAACCACACCGTGCTCCTTGAAGGCACGGGTCGGCGCAAATTCGCCGAGCTTGTGGCCGACCATGTTTTCAGTAACGAAAACCTGGACGAAACTTTTGCCGTTGTGAACGCTGAAAGTATGCCCGACAAAATCCGGAATGATCATCGAACGCCGCGACCAGGTCTTGAT
>CAKUKT010000327.1 GCA_934663655.1 uncultured Victivallaceae bacterium | reverse complement strand
ATGCAAATATAGCATAATTTTCTTGGATTTCATCTTTTATTTAGGGATAAGTTCTAAGGACGGTCCGTTCGACGAGCTCGGCTATCGCTCGAAAATCGCCGGCATCAACCACATGGCGTGGCTGCTTGAACTTACGAAGGACGGCGAGGACGTCTATCCGCTGATGCGCAGGCTCGGCCTTCAAACTGTGAAAAAATACCGCGGCGGCAAGGAAAAGCACGGCAATCTGATCCGCCTCGAGATGATGAACCGCTTCGGCTACTACGTGACGGAATCCAGCGAGCACAACGCCGAATACGCCCCTTTCTGGATCAAGGCGGCCTATCCGGAACTCATCGACGAGTACTTCATCCCCCTGGACGAATATCCGCGCCGCTGCGTCAACCAGATCAAAAACTGGAAGAAGCAGTACGATGACATCTGCAGCAATCCGAAGCTGGATCACCAGCTCTCGACCGAATACGGTTCTGGCATCATGAACGCGATCGTGACGAATATTCCCTATCAGATCGGCGGCAACATCATGAACAACGGCCTCATCACCAACCTGCCGGCGAATGCGGTGGTTGAGGTTCCCTGCCTGGTCGACACCAACGGAGTTCAGGGCACCTATGTCGGCGCCCTGCCGCCGCAGTGCGCGGCAATGAACATGACCAACATCAATGTCCAGCTGCTGACCATAGAAGCGGCGCTTACGCTCAAGCGCGAACACATCTACCATGCGGCGATGCTCGACCCGCACACCAGCGCGGAACTGAGCATCGACGACATTGTGGCGTTGTGCGATGATCTGATCGAAGCACACGGAGACATGCTTCCGAAGTATCACTGAGGTAATTTTACGCCGGGAAACGGCATGGGGCGGAGATTCTTTGTTGCGGAATCTCCGCCTTTTTATCTTCTTGTGTGGGAAAGGATGGCGCGTTTACCTGAAAATCCATGCGTCGCAGCTTTTCCCTGCGGGGGGCATCACGCCGGAGGTTGCCGATTTTTTTTTGGGTTTCGGATCCGGTTTTTGATCCTGCTTCCTTTGTTCATTCAGATAACCTGTTTTGACAGATCACGGCGCAATATGGCACACAAAAGCCCGGCATGCGAACTTTATGGGGAAGAAACGGGGAAGAGCCCCCGTTTTTGAGCTTGAAAATGGTGGAGGTGGCGGGAGCGCCCGATACTTTTCAAACGAGCTCAAAATTCGCTGTAAAATACGATTTTCGAGCGTAAAAATATCGAATTTGGCTTGCCGCTCAAGAAAGCATCCAACCGTCTTCAAACGGTAAAAAACGGCAATTCGATCCAATTTATGGTAAGAAACGGCAACAGGAAATTGTCTGACTTCTATCTTTGGACACGGTGCCATTTCGTTGCCATTTTGTTACCCAAAACGGCTTCCAATTCTCAAACAACCGATGTTAATATACCCTCTTCTCTCTTTTTTACACCCATTCCCCCGCGATCTTATGTATTTTTGCAGTCCTCTGCTGCAGTCAACTCCTGGATGAAGGTCTGAATCGTATCCGGGATTTCCTCCCAGACTGTTTCAGAGCGCGGAGCATCTGTCTGCGGCCAGAGCGTCTCATGGTCGCCGAACGTGTCGCCTTTTTTCCGGCGCACGGTGATCTTATCGGGCTGGAGGTAGAGCATGACGGTGTTGTTACACAAATGTTCGTTGTGTGAGTCCCCGTCGTTGGGCAGAAAATCCCAGTCCGGTTCGTTCTTGCCGCGCAGTTTTCGATAAGATTCACTCAGTTTCCCATCGGGACGCAGTTCGATCCGCCAGTCGCCGACCGGGAGCGCTCCCCGGATCGAGGCGGAGTTGTACAAATAATAGCCCCCGCGATTGTGTTTTCTCAGAACCCGCCCCCAGATTGAAACCGTCGCGTTTTTCTTTTCTTCTGCTTCTGCGAGCGTCAGAATCGATTCTCGCCAATCCCGGAGAAGAGGCGTGTGGGGCACGTCTGGATCGTGACCTTTGTCGTTCCGGTTCACCAGCAACTCAAACAGTGGCTTCTGAAGCGCCTTGTCGTTCCGGTTCGTCAGCAGCGAGAGAAAAGCGGCGTCATCCGTCGCAAGTTTGATCTCATCTTTCAACTCGTAAGGGGAGGCGGCAACGATTGTCAGAACGATTTTCTGTCGGACCGTTTTGTCCTTCCACTTGTCAAACAGCTTGTTGAGTTCTTCCAGCCGTTCCCGGTTGAATTCGGGTTTCCCGGTGGACAGGTCGAAAATTCCCAGCCGGACGCGGCCGTGCAGATTGTTCTCTGCCTGCTGGAGCAACGCAAGGTCGGCATCGCCGCCTTTTCCCGCATAGATGGCCGCTTTGACCGATTCCTCCTCCCACTGGGAGACCTCGCCGGACGTGATATGATCCTGATTCTCATGCCGATACAGAGAGGGGCCGCGCCGGTTGATGAACTGTTCCCGGAAGCTGGCAATGTGAGCATACGGATCCTTCGGGTTCACGCTGACGTTTTCAAGGATATTCCACATGCAGCGCAGTGCTTTTTGAACATCTTCCGGGGCGGGAGTCCGGTTTTGGGCGAAATAGAAGAACAGGAGCGTCGACAACTCCCGCTCTTTCCTGTTTTGCGGGTAAAATACCGATTGCAGCAGATTTCGTCCGTCCTGCCAGTAGGGCGAGGGCAACTTTGCAGTCTCCTTCTCCCCGTTCTTTTGGAGAATTTGCTCAACCATCTGCAGATAATGGATCGCAAACTCGTCTCCGGCTGCCTCCGGAAGAATCTCCGTGAACTCATGGAACGGGACAAAAGGCAGCTCTGCATTCCAGTTCGTCTGGTTCGCAAGTTTTTCGATCTGGTCGCCGCATTTCAGGTCTTGCATGTTTGCCAGTGCGACCGCGAGCCTGGCTGCCAGCGCGAAAAAGGCGTCGTCGGGGAGAGCTTTCGCATGGATGAAAAAGGCGTCGGAAAGTTTTTCGATCTTCTCGTTCCAAATAGAACGGGATTGTTCATCAAGCTGTCCGGCGAATTGCCCCTTGAAGTTTTCCCACTGGGTCAGTTGAAGTCCGCGGGCGTTCAGCTTCAGATAGATATCGTCCGGGAAGTTGCCGGTCAACAGCTGGAACGTAATTTGATTCTGCA
>CAKUKT010000326.1 GCA_934663655.1 uncultured Victivallaceae bacterium | reverse complement strand
CACCATCAGTGATACCGAAACGTGCGCAACCGGATATTGGGGCACTCTCATGCGCCATGCCAATTATCCCGGCTCTCCTGCCGACCGGAAATTATCGGAAATTCTCCGGCGGAACTCCCGCCGTCACCAATTGCCCCGGCTATCCTGCCGACCGGAAATTACCGATATATCCCCCGGCAAAGGATGAAAACTCAAAAAAAAACGATTTTTTTTCAAAAAAAATTCGAAAAAATATGGTAATCCGATCAAAAATCGACCGCCATTACACAAAAGAACCGACCCCCGGAAGTGAAATTGATTTCATCTTCCCGGCATCGGAATCTGATTGCCGACGACAAAAAACCACATCGTCGGCAAATAAATTCATGGTGACGACAACAACGACAAAAAACCACATCGTCCCGTCGCCGGTTTTTCAGAAAACCCGTCCCCCGACTTTGCGGAGAACTCAAAAACCAAAATCAATCGACAACCGCGGCGGCGAGGTCAAAAAATGACCTCCCGCCGCGGAAAAATAAGGCGAAATTACTTGACTTCGACCTTGGCGCCGGCAGCCTCGAGCTGAGCCTTGATCTTCTCGGCTTCGTCCTTGGCAATGCCTTCCTTGAGAGCCTTCGGAGCGGCTTCGACCAGATCCTTGGCTTCCTTGAGTCCGAGACCGGTGATGGCGCGGACTTCCTTGATGACGGCGACTTTGTTCTCGCCGAAGCTGGCCAGAATGACGTCGAACTCGGTTTTTTCCTCAACCGGAGCCGCCGCCGCGGGAGCCGCCGCCGCAACCGCGACCGGAGCCGCCGCGCTGACGCCAAGACGCTCTTCAAGGGTCTTGACCAGTTTGGAAAGCTCAAGCACGGTCAGATTCTCGACATAAGAGACGAACTCTTCCATTTTGTTTTCTTCCGACATTCTACATGCCTCCATTAATTTGCAGAGTTGCTGTTTTCAAGTTTGTCTTTATAGGCGTTGATAACATTGACGATGCTCGACGCTTTCGCGTTGAGTACAGTTACCAGATTGCGGCTCGGGGCCTGAAGCACTCCGAGCAGCATCGCCTGAAGCACCGGCTTGGCAGGAAGATCCGCCAACGCCGCGATTTCCGCGGCGCCGAGCACCGCTCCATCGAGATAACCGCCCTTGGGCTGAACCACCGCGCAGTTCTTGCCGAATTCACTGATCAGCTTGGCCACCGCGCCACAGTCACCCTTACCATAGATCATGGCGGTGTCATTCTTAAGTTCGAGCTTGTCCCAGTCGGCAAGCTTGAGATCGTTTCCGGCCCTTTTGATCAGGGAGTTCTTGAGCACGTGGCAGGACGCGTTGGCCGCAGCCAGCTTGTCACGCAACGTGGAGAAATCCTTGACTTTAACACCGGTATAGGAGATGAAGTAGACATAATCGGAGTTGCCGATCATCTCACCGATCGCATTGACCAAATGAATCTGTTCGCTTCTCATTTCGCCTTCGTCAGCTCCTTGATGTTGACCTTGACGCCGGGAGTCATCGTCGCACAGATCGTGCAGGAAAGGATGTATGCTCCCTTGGCAGTCGCCGGTTTCGCCTTGAGCAGTGCGTCGACTACCGCATCGAAGTTCTCCTTGAGAGCCTCGGCCTCAAATGAGAGTTTTCCGACCGGCACATGAACGCAGGCGCCACGATCGGCGCGAAACTCCGCACGTCCGGCCTTGGCCTCCTTGACCGCGGCACCGACCGCGTCGGTCACGGTACCGGTTTTGGGATTCGGCATCAAGCCGCGGGGACCGAGCTGACGACCGAGGGGACGAACCAGACGCATTGCATCCGGCGTCGCGATCAGAATGTCAAAATCGACAAAGCCGTCTTTGATCTTCTGAACGAGATCCTCGAAACCAACGATGTCGGCTCCGGCCTCGGTAGCCTCCTGGGCGGCTCCGCCGTCAGCAACCACCGCCACCCGGACCGTTTTCCCGGTTCCGCGCGGCAGCGCCACGGCTCCACGCACCGTCTGATCGGATTTGCGCGGGTCAACCCCGAGTTTGAACGCCACCTCGACAGTCTGATCGAATTTCACGCCCGGCAGAGTTTTGAGCTTGGCAACCGCGTCCGCGGCGCTGTAGCGCACCGAAAGATCGCCGATCGCCTCGAGCTGCTGCTTGTAAAGTTTGCTTCTACGCATCGACCACCTCGATTCCCATGCTGCGAGCGGTTCCTTCGATGATGCGCATCGCCGCTTCTTCGCTTCTGGCGTTGATATCCGCTTTCTTTATCTGCACGATCTCCCGGATCTGATCCCGGGTGATCTTGCCGGCCTTTTCCTTGCCGGGAGCCTTGGCTCCGGAAGCAAGACCGGCCGCCTTCTTGACCAGCACCGCGGCCGGAGGCGACTTGCAGATAAATGTGAACGAACGATCCTGATAGACCGTGATCACAACCGGAATAATCATCCCGCTCTGAGCTTGAGTGGCGGCATTGAACTGCTTACAGAACTCCATGATGTTGCAACCGGCCGAACCAAGTGCCGGACCGATCGGCGGAGCCGGATTGGCGGCACCGGCCGGGATCTGCAAACGGATCAGGCCTGTAACCTTCTTTGCCATAGATTATATTCCTTCTTTTGAGCCTCAGGTGGTCCGAACCGGCAGGTATTCTGCCACCAGAAGCATCACCGCTGTTAGAAAAGTCTTGAATGCACGGTTCAAACCGCGCGCTCAACCTGCCAGAACTCCAATTCAACCGGAGTGGAACGACCGAACACCGTCACATCCACCTTGAGGCGACCGCGATCAGCATCGATTTCCAGAACTTTGCCTTCGCACCCTTCGAACGGACCATTGTTGATCCGAACCACATCCCCGACCAGGAACTCGACCCGCGGACGAACTTCAGCAGTACCGGCGGTCGCGGGACGCAACAAATCAGCGACCTCAGCCGGAGAGAGCGGTTGGGGTTTGTTCACATTTCCGAGGAACCCCAGTACGCCCTGAACGTTGCGCACCAGATACCAGGCTTTTTCATCAACTGCGCCGTTTTCGTCGTAAAGATCCATCCGCACTAAAATATAGCCGGGAAAGAACTTCTTCTTCTTGATCTGCTTTTTGCCGCCGCGAACTTCCGACACCATTTCGATCGGAATA